>JAUIJG010000004.1 GCA_030431355.1 bacterium | reverse complement strand
ACCACCGAGATGGCGATGGTGGTCAAGCCGAAGTCCCGCCAGTCCTCGAGCATACGAGGAGTGACCGGTTTCTCGTTGAAAATCGGAATGCCGTTGGTCTGGAGTTCGATGGGAGAGAACCCGAAATCCCGCAGCATCATCAGGTATTCCCGGATCTGCCTGGGGAAGAGGGTGGGCTCGCCCTTGGAGGTAATCATGGCGGTGGAGACCCCATGGTTACGAGCGAACTGCGCTGCTTGACCGAAACGGCGCCAGTCAACTTCCGGTTCTTTCATGCCGATGCCGTTCTGGGGAGTCATCTTGCTCACGCAGAAAGGACACCGGGCATTGCAGACCTCGCTGCCGGCAACAATGCTGAAGAGGTTGTACTTCAACTTAGTACTCCTGGTTAGGTTGAGGGTGTAGGAGAAGCCTTTGCCAGTGAAGACAAAACAAAGACACTCGACTTGTGACAGACGAGTGTTCTGGTAGAGGCTTTGGTTTAGTTTTGGGAAAGAGTTTTTCTTTGGTTTGAATACTCTGAAATACGGAAAACGAAGAGATACTCAACAACTACATTTATATAGAAGAGTAGTCAATCACTATCTGATCCTGGAAACCTATGGTGAGAGAGATTTATTAGACCCGAATAAGGTCATGATTGTCTGCTGATTTTCAAAAAGATGAATATACGGGGCTCTTCTTTTGAAGATGAGACAGCCCTAGTTTTCCCTTGCCAATACCTGAGATCGAGTTAAGCGAGTGTAGCTACGCTAAGTTATCAAGTGTAATTATAAACAAAACCTTAGCACGGTTGCGCTACCCAACCAGCACCCCAAAGTCTTGTTGGTCAATCGTTTCGGTCCCTGCCGTCCAAAATTATTTCTGTTATGGATCCGGAACAGATGATCACTCAAGTCGTCTGGATTCAAGAAAGCGAAAAAGGTGGATTTTTTCTTGGCTGAGGGCTTTTCGAACAGAACATACGATGTTAAAATTAACCCAATCACATCAATCAAATCCTAATAGGTGCCAGCAAGTGGAAGCAAGCGCTAAAACCTGCCAGGAGTCCCTATCTTTTGTTCTCGCATTGAATGAACGCTGCCCCATGGTAAGAGCATTCGGCAGGATCGTTCGCCGCTGGGACAAAGATACGAAATTCACTTTTATCGACATGGAATCCCCGGCCGACTATGCCAGAGAGTTGATAAAAGACCTGGATTGCTCTCCCTGGAGCGTTCTTCTGGTGGACAAGGCAGCCGGGAGGAAATGGTTCGGACCGGAAGCAGTGCCTATAATCCTCACTCACCTGCCTTTTGGCAAAGTAGCAGCTGTTTTTTATATTCTTCCCGGCACTATGTGGTTTACCAGAAAAGCTTATCGACTCTTTTCCGGAAACAGAAAGTTATTCCCAGGGAATCGAAGAACAGCCTAGTTTCTGACTACCAGGAGCTAGGAACATTCCTGAAGTTTTTCAATGAGCCAGCGGGACAGCACTTCTTGATCCGGCTCACTTTCTGAATCTTCTCTTTCGCTTCTCACAATCAGCTTCAAATCATCTGTCAACAGAGATTTTTGCGGTGCTTTGTCGGCAAGTAAAACTCCGTCTCTTTCGTGCAGCTCCTTCAATAAAGCACCACATAAGGCATCAATATCAGTGCTACTAGCTGTAATCCTGAAATATCGAAACATTTCTCCAATGGAGAGAACCCTATCTGGACCAAAAGCGAAGAGCAATATCTTTGCGGACTCCAAATCGGTCGGCAAAAAGTTGATCAGAAGATATTTCAGATCGGGTCCGAAAGATAACATCTTCTCCAGACAATCTCTCCCTCGATCGAAGCGCAGATCAAAAATTTCGGTCTTCCCGCGTCTTTGGAAATACGAGAACAAAGATTCAGCTAAGTTTCCGGATCTCTCCCTATCATCATCGACCAGAAAAATCACTTGATACCCCAGCCTGCGCCTCCAGTTTCTGGCTAACCGGGTCAGGGCTTCTCCTGTGTCGGGAACAGCAACCAGCGGAAAGCCGGTGGAGGCTATGGGATAACCGGTTCTCTCATTGACAATGCAGCCCAGTGCACCACCTGAAAACGCCTCTCCCATAAAATCATGTCCGTCGAATCGCTCCCCGTTCAAACATAGAAACCAGCATCCATCAACACCACATCTAGTATCAGATGCCACTGCTCCAACCTGGTCAGACATCATTCCGACGGCCAATCGACCGCCCAGTATTTCAATTATTTCTTCCAGGGATAATTCTAAAGACATAGCTAAAGCCGCACCGGCAAGATTTACCGGATGCAGCTTTAGAATACTCGCTTTTTTCTTACCTAGCTAGTTTTCCGAGAATTGTTCTTTTTGAACCTTATTCTCTTCCGCAATATTGTTCGGTACAGCAGGCTTCACGAACTCCAGAGAAGGCTTCTTGCTTCTCTCTTCAAGCTGTTTGTTCAACAGGCGACCGGCAAAGCCACCGGTCTTTCTTCTGGGTCTCTCCAGGGTCTTTCCACTTGGCATAATCATCCTCCTGGCGATTAATCAGGAGTCTAGGATCATATTCCAAAACAAAGGCGTGGCGCCGATGATGGAATTCCTTCAACTCGCAACAAATAAGATATGGACAACTTAGATGTTAGGGAATCTCCGGCATATTGGCAACCCTGGGAGGCTTTTACTTAAAGGCAATTAAGGAGACGCAAATCTGTTTAATAACCTCGAATAACATCCTGCAAGACTACTAGTACGGTAAAACATCAGTGTAAGATAGACCAGAACCGGCGACCAGCAGTTTTACTGTTTCAGATGAAAAACTCGCACACTATTCTTATTTCAATAGCCATTTTCGGCGCAGGCGTTCTTCTAGGACCCAATCTGAAAACACTTTTCTTGGGCGGCAGCACAAACGGCTCTCTACCAGACAAAGTAAAATCCGCCATCAGCCTGGAAGCGAAAGATTCTTCTTACGCTACTCTCATGGCTCAATACGGCTCCCTCAACAAAGCATCCGCCCTGTTCAAACGCGCTGTTATCAAAGGCCAGGAAAACAAAATACCTGAATACACCCTGGCCAAAATTGTTCTTCTCATCCAGGCAAAAGTAGATGAAAGAGACTACGACAACAGTGAAAAATACTACGAAGGTCTCCTCAAAGTTTTAAAAGACAACAAGAGCATTACCGAAGAACGCAATCTCAAGAACCAGGAGCTGATTAGCATCGCCCATCTCCTGGCCGGAAGAAGCGCTGCCGCCAGGGGAAAATTCGACCTGGCCGAGGTTCGTTTCGCCAAAGCTCTGGAGTTTGTCAATGGCATCGACGATCTCAACTGGCTCAAGTTCTACATCATTGAACAACGAGGCAGAAACTTGATGGCCCAGAAAAACTTCAAAGACGCCATCCCTGTATTCGAAGAGGTTCTTGCCTATAAGAGATCCACCGGAGTCATATCCCAGAGGGCACTCTCTTCCATGGACTTGCTCGTTAACTTATGCTATCTATCCAGCAAAACCGGGGATGAAAAGCGTTTCCACAAATATACTCTTATGGGTATGCAGGCACTCCCTAGAGATGCCTCCCCGAATGATATCTACAAGCTCTATTTTGAGATGGCCCGCAATAATGCCGCTTACGAAAATCAGGATCCCAAAGCAAAAGAGTATCTCGAACAGATCTGGAGAGTGATCATGCTCAATTCAATTTGATCAGCATTTTTGTGATACCGGAGAGAAGAAAAAGCAGATGATGACAAAAGAAAAAAGCAAATTGATAGACAAACCAAATTCCCTGACCGAGACCATGATAAATTTGCTGAGCTCTCCGGAAGCTCGCAGTTTCCGGGATAAGAAACATCTGGTGGAGACTGATCAACTAACAACAGAAGAGATCGAGAATATATTTGCCCTGGCCAAAGTCTACAAAAAACAAAGGGCCGAAAAACTCTTTCCTCTACATTTGCTAAGCCAGGAGCATGTGGCTCTCACCTTCTATGAGAATTCCACCAGAACTAAAAGCAGCTTTTCTATCGCCACAGCCAATCTAGGAGCCAATCCTGTCAATCTGGATATTTCCACTTCCTCCGTGGCCAAGGGAGAAAGTCTTGAGGATACCACCAGGACACTTATATCCATGGGTGTCAGAGCTATAGTTCAAAGACACTCTGAGAACGATGCCGCCAGTGAATTGGCTCACTGCCTCGGAAGAGCAGCATCGGTTATCAATGCAGGCAGCGGAAAAGAGTCCCATCCGACCCAGGCACTTCTAGATTGCTTTACCATGCTGGAGACAGAAAAGAGCCTCAAGGGAAAACGCATTGCCATTGTAGGCGATACCAAATACAGCCGGGTGGCAAGGTCAAACGTAAAACTTTTGAGTCGCATGGGAGCGGAAATTATCATCTGCAGCCCACCGGAGTTAGCCGCGACCGATCTCCTGGAACTCACCCGGGGATTGGAAAATGATCTCAAAACAGCCGTCAGAGACTGCGACTTCATAATGGCGCTGCGGATTCAGAATGAACGCCTGGAAAAAGACCTAAAAATTGACCAGAAGAAATATATCGAGAGTTATCAAATCAACCACGATATTCTGAAACTGGCCGGCAAAAATGTCAAAGTTCTTCATCCGGGACCGGTCAACCGGGATCTTGAACTGTCAAGCAAAGTCATGGACGACAAAGAGCGCTCTCTAATAGAGAAACAAGTGGCGAACGGAATCTTTATCAGAATGGCCGTTCTGTCATTGCTGCTGCATTCCTAAGGAAGGCTCTATGACCAGGATCTCTCACAAAGCAGGGGATGTTAATTCCAGTCCATCCCTTATTCTTCTTCTCTTTGCGATTCTCGGTCTGGCTGTTTTCTTCATTCCTATTCAACACTACATAAGCCTGGGGCGAGCCCAGCATCACGGAATGGCAATCGGTCTTTTCGGACTCGGTTTTCTCTTTCAAACCCTTTTTGCCCTTAATACTATGCATTTCTGGGCTAAAGCAGCCTATCTTTCCGCCGGAGCTCTATTTCTATCGGTAGGAGCAGTTTTTTATAAGAACCCCTGGATCTATACGAATGTGGCTGTTCAAACTGAGGATAACTTACAGTTCAAAGGCTTCTTGCTAGTTGTCTATGTTTTAGCGATGATCCCCCTGACGTTTATATGGATAAAATGGATAGTTGAAAGCAGTAGACTTGAGTCCCAAAGAAAGAGTCCGCCCGATCGGGTAGATAAAGAGAAAGAAGAAGGGGAAGATTCAAATTGAAGAAGCTCATACTCTTAATCGGTGTTCCGGGTGCAGGAAAAACCACCCTGGCAATGAAGATAGTCGAAAAAGGGTTTCATGTACTGAACGCCGACTCCATCAGGGAAGAGATCTATGGAGACGCGGCAGAGCAGGGCGACAAAGAAGAAGTATTCTCCATTTTTTTTCAAAGACTGGAGATCGCTTTCAATGAAGGCAAGAATGTTATCGTAGACAACACGAATTTAAATCCTAAACAACGGAAACCCATTTTAGATAAGGCAAATAAGTTCGGCTACGAAGACGTTCAGTTGTGGCTTCTGGACATTCCCCTCGATCTCTGCCTTTCAAGAAACAAACAGAGAAAGAGAGTAGTTCCGGAAGACATAGTGGCTAACATGTACATGGAATTGAATCGAGCCGGAAGACCGAAGCGAGCAGAAGGCAAGGTAGTAATAATAAGACCCAGCAAGAGCGGGGATGATTACCTCTTCTTTCCCCAGAACTAAACAAATTTTCCTAACCAGTAACCTAAATAAACAAGAAGAATGCCAAGCACCACCTGTACTACCGCATTGGCTATAGCCCAGATCAACTTCCCATCCTGAATCAATGAGAACAGATCGAAGCCAAAAGTAGAGAATGTGGTAAATCCGCCCAGCAGTCCAACAAGAAGAAATAATCTTACCTCCGGAGTCATGAATGAATGAGACTCCGCCAGATGGGCAAAGAAGCCGATTAAAAAGCAACCGATCATATTAACAGCGAAAGTACCCATCGGCAAAAACCAGTCGCTAAGTAGATCGTGCACCAGCTTGCTGGTTATAAACCTTAGTACTCCGCCGGTACCGGCCCCCAGAAAGACAAAGAGGTACTGCATTTTTAGAAATTTCCTTTCCTGACCAGTCGATATTACAAGATACAGGATAAGAATAAAACCTGCTTGCCCTGATTAATCCAACTTATTCTCTAAACCCAAAATCCATATATTATATCTTATAGTTGTATGCCGGGACAAAAAGGAACAGGAAAAGCACGGCAACAGTCGAATGAACGAACTGCCACCGTGCTTGTGATTTCCTGAACCCTATAATCAAAGTTAGTATCGGTCTAGATTCTCTCTCCGTCCTAGAGAGGGAACTCCAGATCCACCTTTTTGGAAGGCCTGGTCAAAATAGCTCGCAGGTCAGCACCCGAACCGGGAGGCTGGGTACAATCACCTGCGTCGCCATCACCATGATCAGGTTTCGGCTTCTTCGGCTTCTCTGGAGCCTCAGCGTCCAGGCGCTCTTTGATCTCATTTCGAATGAATCGCGATTGCCAATCCGGTTTTTCAGCCCGCAACTTCTCGGCGACCTCCTCTACCAGCTTCCTGGCAGCAGCTTGATGTCGCTGAAAAGGAGTAGCCCTGATACCCCAGGTTTTCTGGGAGGGCACCCACTCGGCAAAAGTTTTGACCAGAATCTGGAAACGCGTTTCGTAATCGTCCGGCTCATGGAAGCACCAGGTGACTGCTACCACTTCCAATACCACCCCTGCCATTCGGTCGAATCGCCGCTCCGGCTCTGGGTCTCGATTGAAGAAGTTATCAGGCTTCTTAAGCTGCCAGTATTGGCGAACAATGCGGGTGCTTCCGAAGGCATCGCGATACCATCCGCTCGGCACTTTGTTTCGAACGAAAGGAGGCGCCGTGCGATCCCAGTCGGCAAGCTCTGCCATGCGCACGTCAGCCGAAGCGAACCCTGGCGTGACAGTGTCTATCCGGTTGCATCCCGCTTCAGTAGCCAGTGCACCAAACAGTTGCATGACATCGACGGGTCCGTGGAAGTAAACATGGGCAGCGAAGAAGTTTCGAAGAGGATCTTTGGCGATCTTCTCTAGAGCCCGCTGCTGAGCTTCAGTGAGCTGATGATGATGGCTCGGTCTACAGATCCTGTCGATTTCGATGGTGGAGTTAACGTCCTCATCGCAGAGAGCGTCACTCCAGTCCCCATCTCCATCAAAAGAGATCATCAAACTATCGGCTACGTCGAAATCGAGGTCTAAGCCTCCGGCACCATCCATGCCTTCGATTCCGCCGAAATCACCGTCAATACCTGCAAAGTCGCCATCACCGGCGTCTCCATCGAGACCGCCAGCGGCGTCAGGTCCGTCACTCATAACGATAATCTCCTCTTGTTAAGGTAAATTAGTAGTGGGAGTTTTTGCCCGCCGGGAGTAAAATGGCATGACCCCTTTACTCCAGGAAAGCATAGTGCCTGAATCGTCAAATCCAGACAAGAACCCAGCCATAAAGCTGCTTGAGCCTGTTCCGGAGAAGCTTCTCTTTAGCTGGCTCAATGAGTTTTACGGCAAGGAAGTTTCCGTAGCAAATAGAACCGTGCTCAGGCACAGGGACTTTTCCTACGTTGAAAGAATTCAATTATCCGAAGCTTTGCCGGACAGCTTAATCTACAAACTGGTGATACCACCGTGGGACATCGAGCAAGACCTCCACGAGAGAGTACTGGTTCCTTCAATCTCCAATTCAGCGCAGCTCTATATGACCGCTCACTATGGCAACATCACAGCCATGTTTATGGAAGATCTCGGAACTGTCTACATGAATGAATCCGCCGACAAAGAATCTTGCCTGAAATTCGCCAAGCACCTTGCACGGATGCACAGGGCTTATTCCTATCGTTTAGAAGAGCTGATTGACGCAGGCATATTGCGACATCTAAGCAGTGATAACCTGCCTGAATTCGGCTCCAATCTATTTCTTCTATTGACAAAACTCGAAAGCATTTCCGATGAACAAAGCAAGGAGCTTCACAACCTGTTCGAAATCGTCCGGGACAATCTCAAAGCAGAAACCCTGTCGCTTGTCCATGGAGACCTTTACGCGGAAAACGTGGTACTCCGGGGCTCCAGACAACATCTTATAGACTGGTCCTGGTTCACCTCCATAGCCACTCCCCTTATCGACCTGGCCACCATTACTTCGGACCACCCCAAGAACGGCGTGATTCTGCAGTTCAAGGAGGAATTCTTAGAAGCCTACTGCTTTGAATCGGGTCGCTCTCTGGAAGAGCTTTCCGGTATGAAACCATCCGCCCATGCCCTGGAGAGATTTCTTTTCTTGAGCTGGCTGGCGGAACGAAAGGACCGGGGGATAGTGGGAACCACTGTCGGTCATGTCGACGAATTAGTATCCGCAGTAATCAGGCAAATACAGGAGTTAGTCAAGGTCTAGAAGCGCCAGTAAGGTGCGCTGGTCAATTTAACTGCACCATCGGCAGTGACAAGCAAATCATCTTCTATTCTAACGCCGCCAACTCCTTCGATATAAATTCCTGGTTCATCGGTAACCACTGTGCCCACGTCCAGGGGACTATTCTTGTAATCAAACGGGTCGTGAGCTTCCAGTCCCAGACTGTGTCCTAACCCATGGGTGAAATACTTTCCAAAGCCTCTGGACTCAATGTAATCTCTGGCAACCCGGTCAAAATCGACGATGGTCATGGCAGGAGTGAGAGCCAGTCGCGCGCGGCGATTAGCCTCCAGCACCACTTTGTAGATCTCCTTCATCTGAGCAGCAGGCTCTTTACCAGGCACAAAGACTGTTCGGGTGATGTCGGAGCAATAACCTCCGGCAAACACACCTCCAAAGTCCATAACAACCGGCTCCCCTGCTCTCAGCTTTCTCTGCCCTGTGGCATGGTGAGGTATGGCAGAGTTGGGCCCGCTGGCTACTATTGTCCGTGGCTCCATGCTGACGGAGCCTGGAGTCTATCTCCAGAGCAAGTTCAACCAGAGCCTCAATCTCACGGTATACGCTACAAGTTTTGCGGCAAGCGGACTTCAGATACTTTATCTCAAGCGCATCTTTGTATTGCCTCAAGCTCTCCACCAACATCTCCACAGGCTCCAACTTGACAGAGAGTTTCTTTTTCCACTCTTCTGCCACTGAGAAGGGTACTCTGTCAGCCTCAAATCCGACCTTGCTGCTTTCGGGCAGCTTCGCCAGAGCGAGAGCTTCATTGATGAAATTGGAAAACTTCTCTCCACGCTTGACCTTCACCAGCCGGAAGTCCGGAGCCTCCAATTTGGCCCTGGACCAGTAGCGCGCGTCAGCGATGATGAAGCACTTTTTCCTGGTGACGAGGAGCACCGCGGTGGAACCACCGAAGCCACTTAGATAAAGCACGTTCTGGTTGTTGGGCTGGGTGGACTGACCGGATTCACTTACCCTCAAAATCATCCCGGACAGTGCCCTTTCAGCCAGAAGCTTTCTGAGCCGTTTTACTCTCTCTTTCATTGCGAATCCTGATTAAGTAGTCGAGACCACTTTACCAGAGTCCACTGAGAAAGTAGAGGGAGCCGGTGCCCAACGGCAGCCGGCTCCCCATAAACATTCAACTACACCAATGGATCGCCTATGTCGCCGCTAGTGTTTCAGCGCGCGATTCGGGAATCTTCGGCGAACTCGGCCGCCAGAGCAACGGCGGTGCGAACACCGTAACCGCTGGCACCCTTGGGGCAGATGCCGATCTTGCGGTCACGGTAGGCTGTGCCGGCGATGTCCACGTGCACCCAGGGGATATCCTCACCGGCAAACTCGCGCAGGAACCAGGCTGCCGTGGTGGAGCCGGCCAGGCGACCGCCGGTGTTCTTGACGTCGGCGATGGTGGAATCGTTCAACTTCCGCAACTCCGGAAGCATCGGAATCTCGATCATGGGCTCGCCCTGGCAATCGGCAATACGCTTCACCCGGTCGGTGAAACGACCATTGTTGCCGAAGCAAGCAGCGGCCACATCGCCTCCGATGGAAAGAACCGCCCCGGTCAAGGTGGCAAAGTCCACGATGCAGGAGACCTTCCGACGCTTGGCGAACTCGATGGCATCGGCCAGGGTGAGCCGCCCTTCAGCATCGGTGTTGCCGATCTCGATGGTGAGTCCGCTCATGGAACGCAGGACGTCGCCCGGGCGATAGGCATTACTTCCGGTCATGTTCTCGGCAGCTGCCATGATCACCTTGACGGAGACCGGCAACTCCAGCTCCGCGATTGCCTGGATGGCGCCCAGAACGGTGGCACCGCCGGACATGTCGCGCTTCATGGTGAGCATTCCCGCCGCCGGCTTCAGATCAAGACCACCGGAGTCGAAGGTGACCGTCTTGCCGATCAAGCAGAGCACGTCTTCGGTGGGACCGGTGGGCGGCGTGTAGTCCAGCTCGATGAGCACCGCCGGCTCCGAAGAACCCTGGGCAACACCGAGGAGGGCACCGGCACCCATCTTGCGCAGGCGGTCCGGGTAGAAGAAGTTTGCGGTGATCTTACCGTTGCTCTCGGAGACCACCTTCTTGGCGGCTTTCACCATGCCGGTGGGACGCAGGTCACCTCCAGGGGTTTCCACCAGGTCCCGGGTCAGGTTGACGCCACGGGCAATCTTCCGCCCAGCGAACATGCCATCGCGGAACGCCTTGTGGGCGGTCTGGGGAACCAGGGCTCTGAGTGTGCCGAGGTTGTGGTCGCCCTCGTAGCCGCCGCGCTTGGTCTTGTAGTGGATGACCGTATGGTCGAGGAAACACGCGGTGGAGCCGAGCAGTTCGCCGAGCGGGTAAGCATCGAACCAATCATCCTGCAAAAGCGAATGCATGTCGATGGAGACCTCGCTGAGCTTCAACTCGGAGACCTTGCGGAACATCGCAGCCAGGGCAGTCTTGAGCGAATCGGTGGTAACCGACTCTTTGTCGCCGAGACCGAGGAGCATCACCTGCGAGGCCAGAATCGCCTCGTCGGTGAAGTAGCGCAGCATGGTGCCATTCTTGCCGGCGAATGCCTCGTTCCTGGCGAGACGCATCAGCGCACCATCCATGATATCGTTGCATTCCGCGAAGGTGGCGGAGTCGCAAGGGCTTGCCCCCTGAAAGTCACCGCTGAAAACGGGAACCACTACGAGTTCCCCAAAAACAGTGTTGATACCGTGTTGAGAATTAACCCAAAATTTCATTGTGTTAGCCTTTTGTTTTTGACTTGGATTTTCGGTGCTCTTATACCGGCACCGCTGCATAAAGGGCCAGAGCTTCGCTCAGGCTGCCGCCGCTTCGCTGGTTGCTTTGACGGCTCGTGCCCAGAGCTCTCTGTTCGGCACAGTAATGCGTTCTCCGTTCTCGCCGCGGATCTCAGTCAGAACATAGCCGACATCAACCACGGTGCCTTTGACCGCCAGACCGACAAGCTCGATGTTGTCACCCACTTTCACTTTCGGGCTGAAGCTCAACATCACACCTGCGATCAGGTCGTTGGCCAGTCCCTGCAAAGCGAGGGTGAGAGCGGCACCGAACAGCCCGATACCGATGAACACTTTAGCGAGGAACGCCGGGGCGATGAAGCTCACTCCGATGAGAACGGCCGCCAGCCAGTAGACAAGCCGCACGGCCCGGAGGACAACCACCTTACCTCGCTCGTCCGCACCGGAGGCGGCAAGCGCTCTTTCGACACCAAGACGAATAGGCAGGGCGAGAGCGTAAAGGAGGCTGAGAGCGACCAGGCCGATGTAGATGTTGCCGACCATCGGCTTAGCGAGTACAAGGTAGCCTTTCAGCACCTCAACAACCTGGCTCTGGATGGTCTCGCTGAAGAAGCTTGTGCCTCCTGCAAGAAACGCCATTGTCACCAGGATGAAAAACGGAAGGAATCTTTTGAGCTTGAAATTTTCACCCATTCTTTAATCTTCCTCGTCGTACAAAGGCGCTGATGGTTGAGCACCTTTGTAATTAAAAACTTCGTCTCGTTCAAAACCACAAACCCGTCGGTTTGTTAGAAAGAGCGTGTGGTAGTGATAATCAGAAGTTTTGTTTGGTTGTTTTTCTGCAATCAAGAGAAGAATAAATAGATGCTTTGAAACTAAGAGATTCAGAACTTTCTCTTCAAGTACGCCGTAAATATAAATATACAAAGAAGAGCTTGATGAGCCGAAATTAGCTAAATATCACAGCTTTTGCCTTGATCAAGCCTTGCGCTAGCTATGAAAGAAAGCCGCTTGACATCAACAAGGCTACAAAAATGAGTCCCTGATAATGCTGCAAAATGGCTTCAATACCCGATAAATAGCCCCACCAAATCCGCAAAAAAGGCACCACCCATACCACCATCAAAGGACCGACCAAGCCACCATAAATTCACAGGCAGAATTACCGATTATACTATTTCATATAATTGATTTCACCAAAAAAGAAGAAGCAGGCCGGGATCCCCATAAATGGAAACCCCGACCCTTTTCTTCATGCACCAAGGGCATCCGGCGCATAGCACCGAACACCGTTTGCCATCAGGCCGGAGACAAGCGCTCCTACCATCCGGTCGAAAACGGTCAGATCGCGATCCTGCTTACCGGCTCCGGACGAAACCAGGACGGTGAAAGCAAGCTCGTATACATCCTTTTGCGGAGAGGTGATCTTGCCGCCGTAAAGGTCCGGATTGCTGTTGAAGTCCGGGTTACGCTCCAGCAGTCTCTGGAAGAGAATGAGAGCGTTGGTGTCGGAACTCTTTGCGCTGACCGGCATCTTCACGTCGCCGGTCTTGGCACAGGGAGAGAGCCGACCGATTTCGATTTTCACAGCACCATAGTTCATTTTTGATTCCTTTCAATCATGATATGGAACAACAGAAGGCGAATTCCACGCAGCAAGGGGATTTTCAATCCCCCGCTGCGGGTTTCCGCTCCCGGTCTGCCTCCTCCTTGGAGCAGACCAGGACAGCTGTCAGCTCTCCTGTTCGTCGGACGAGCTTTCCGTCTGCGCGACAGAGCCGGCGGGACGGGGCTTCTCGATCCGATCCACAAGACCGCAGGCCAGGCACTGCTTGGCGTTCACCCACCAGTCACGGGAGCGTCCGCAGGTCTTGCTGTTGATGGTCTTCAGCGCGAGCTTGCCGCCGGAGCGACGGCTCAGAATGCCGAAGGTACGATCGGTGAGCGAAGAGCTGCGATCCAGCTCAGCACGAACCTGCGCCTCAACGGTGCCGGCGGGCTGAGAGATCGGAATCACAGCGTGGATGAGCAGGTCGGAGTTGGGAGCGATCACTCGCTCGTCAGCCGCCTGCAGCACGATAGCCGCAGCCGAACCGGCGCGACCCATCACCTTGATCGTGACGTTGTGCCCGTTCTCCCTCAGCTCTCCGAAAAACTCGTACAGGGCGATGGCAGCAAGAACGCCGCCACCACCACTGTTCAGAATGACCTGGATGGGATCCCCTTCGTGACTCTGGGACCAGTTGACCAGGTTAGCAATGAAGTTCCCCACAGAGACATCGGTGATGTCCTGAGAGAACACGAAAGTAGCGTTTTTAACTTTCATTGTTAGTTCCCTTCGATGTGAGAAGAAGTTTTGACATCGAAGCTCCGGACCCGAGGTCCTAGAAGAGCTTCAACTGCCGGTCATCGCCAGTGGCACCACGGCGCTTCCGCGAAACAGGCGGCTCCTTGTGGACTCCCACGGGAGCTTCCTGTCCGGTTCGGGCGACCGATGCCTCAGGTTCTTCGAAGCGGTAGACACCGTAGCTGTTCTCGATCCAGCAGACAGTCAAGCCTTTCAGCCTGACGAGGTCGTCGACGCATGGGGAGAGCTTGCGCTTCCGGTCATCATAGTTCTCGTAGCGACTGTGTTCACCAGCCACACGATTGAGCCGAAACGTGCACCACTTCTTGCCGTTGTAGACCGCTGCCCGAAAGATTCCGGCACCGGCGGTGGTTGCGCCCTGGGTCAGGTGCGACCAGAGCTTGATGTCTCCCACCTGGAGAGTCCGCTTTCCCGAAGGCAATGCCCGGGAAGGAAGAATCTCCGTGAGAGACTTGGTTACGAAAACCCGACCGCTCAGGACGAGCGGCTCTTTAGAGTCTTTGCTCATAGGCTATCTCCAGTTAGATTTTGAATAAACTTTCAACAGAAGAAGAGCCGAGGGAGGCTTTCGCTTCCCCCGACTCTTTTGATTGATGAAGTCCTACACCCCCTGCTGTTACCCAGGGATTGTTCGCACCTCATCCCAGCTCAGTTCAAGCCGCGTTACCGTCCAGACTGTCCACTTCGGAGATCTCGGCTTTCTTGAACTCCTCGGAGAAGAGCCCAATCTGTTCCTCTATGCCTTCGACGATGAAGACCATGGAGTTCGGCGTCCCGTCGGTGGTCAACGTGATCTGCTTGATTGCAAGACCGAAGATCTCTTTGGCTTCATGCTGGATTGTGGCTCCGCGGCTGGCCAGCTTGGAGTCGTCCTCATCCTCGATGCGGATGCGGAACAACTTCTTCTCCTTCTTCTTCGCCAGGGCGTTGGCACGAGCGGTACGCCGCTGCATGCCCAGACCGACACCGGCATCCCGGTTGCCGAACATCACCATGGTGTCAGCGTCGGAGACGGCACCATCACCTTCCACCAGGTAGAAGGAAAGGACCTTGGAACCTTCCTCGTGAACCACCTCCACACGGTCGCCCAGGGAGATGGTGTTCTTGGTCAGTTCGTTGCCGAGCGGGTCGGAGATGAGAGTTTCGATGGCACGAACGATACCGCGCGCGCTGTCCGTCTCCTCCTGCGCCTTCTTCAGAACGAAGTCGATGGCGCCTTCGTCCACAACCAGGTCGAATTGCTTGCCGCGGGGCAGGTCATCTTCCAGGCTGCGACGGAAGGCATTGACGTGCACCTCCACCATCTCGCGCATCTGGTTGCCGGTGAACTGCTCGGCAATCACCACTTCATCAATCCGGTCCAGGAACTCCGGCTTGTACCGGTTGGACAGAACCGACTGCACGGTGTCTTCGATGTCGCCCTGCTTGACCTTCGGCTGAATAAAGCCGACGACGTTGCCCAGCTTTTCCAGCTGATCTGCGGCGACGTTACCGGTGAGCCAGATGATGCAGTCCGAGAAGTCGGTGGTCTCGTTGTTACCGAGATCCGCCTCCCCTTCCCACATGATGCTCAAAAGCACGTCTTCCAGCTCTTCGATGGCCTTTTCGACCTCGTCGAACATGACGATGCTGATGGGCACGCTGGAGCCCCGACGCGAAGCGACGAGGTTGTGACGAGACAGCTTGGCAGACTTATCCACCTGGTCCGGACGCAGCTGGTTCTTGGGGTCATCCGGGTCCTTGTAGCCGGTGTAGGACGGCGGGGCACCCAGGAGCTGGGCAACCCGGTGAGGCTCCTTGTAGGCGCCGCACTTGATCTTGACCAGGGCATCCTCGTCTCCGTGGATGAACTTGGCCAGCATGGAAGGAGTGTACGTCTTACCGGTGCCGCGCTTGCCCAGGGCGAAGACGACATAGATGGGACGCCCGTTGCGGCGGATGATGCTGATGCCGCGTGCATAAGCCCTGGTGGCAGCGCCGGCGAGCCCAGGCTGTCCGACGAGGTTATCCTCGAAGAACTGTTCGACCATGCGCTGACGGTCGCTGGGTTCGTTGATGTTCAACTTGACACGTTTTTGGTCCGAAGACCCACTGATTTTCTTTCTTTGAGTACTCATGGTTATTTCTCGATTTCTGCCGGCATATATTTCCGGCGGTTAAAAAAAAAGCCACAGGCACGTATCATCACGCACCAGGACTCGTGCTCGAGTAGCCGTGCATTGGCTAGACGAGCACTGGTTTACTAACGCGGAACGAAGGTTTACTCGTTACACGAACTACAGTTACAAGATTCGAAGGGTTTAGCGATTTAGACCAAACAGACTTACTTATTTACCTAGTTCAACCGAGACTCTTTCATCATGTCCCGGTAGGATGGACTGGTTTCACGCTGTTCTCCGAGGAGTTCAAACGCGATGGAATCCACTAGTTCAAGAGCCTGACTTACTTCGTCGCCACGACCAGCAAGAACCTCTACTTCCATGTACGAGCCTGAGTATGCACCAAGACCGTCCACGGTATCGAGAGTGACTGTGACAGCTCTGCCATTCCTGACGCCACCGTATTCAACCCGCTCTTTCGAGAGGGTCGGTAGGGCGTCCTTCGCTAAGCGAGAACCCATCTCCAGGATGCAGTCACGGGCTACGGGGTCAAGCGATTCTGTTTCTCGCTCTTGACGCACTCGTTCGCCGTCGACTTCAATCCAACGTTTCAGGGTCAGTATGGAAGTTGTCTTTTCAGCTACTCTCAAGTCTCTTATTCTGATCAGCTCCGATGGGTCCGAGGCAGGAACGAAGGTGTCAGTCATGAACTGTTCTTCGCGATAACTAAACCCGGACTTCTTCAAGAGCTGTGGCATCATATCCCGTTCCGAATCCTTGAGACGAAACTTTCGCTCCACCTCAAACTGGGAACTTTTGACTGATTGCTTCAATGGCTCAAAGCCGAGTTTCTTGAGTAACCAGACAAAAATTCCCAGCAGAAGTCTCATGCTAATTTCCAAACCCCGTAAAAAACCTGACGTCGATGACGAACAGGGAAATTATAGTGGTTTTGGCGGAAAGTTAAGCTAGAGGCGCTCCTTAGAATTTCAGAAAAGGGAATAAGAGATACTTATCACCATACATTGTCAAGACCACGCAACAAAAGAGATAGTATAGCTTTAGCTGAATTTTAGCCTGCCCTCTAGCGGAGCTGTATCAATCACTAAAATCACAGCAATTTTGTTTGATTCCGTGCACCTGTTTATATTTCTGCAAAAAGCAAATTCGCTGGAAACGGCTGAATAGCTACGATATTGCTGACTTAGATTAAACGCCGGGTCAAAAAGATAAGGCTTGTAAAGTTAGCTCAAGGCTTTCATATTCAAACTAAAAAGTGCTTTGTTTAGATTGTTCCATTGAAATTTTGTTTTGATTTAACGAGTCGTTCAGCAACCAGAAACTTCTCTTTAGCTTTGTATTACCTATGACAGGGTCTGTACTCCAGACTCTCTGTAGACGACTCGTCCAACCTGAATCTTCCATCGAACACACGCAGCTGTTCATAACGGAGCTTCACTCCAATGGAAACGCAGATAACCCAGGAATCCCGCGTGATTCCTGCACTGTTCACGGCAAATGTGGTGATTCTGTTCGCAACCTTTGCCATCGAGTTTGTCTTCGGCGACGGTACCATGACGTACTGGTTCGGGTTCCTGCCCCAGAGACTGACAGACGGTCTCTTCGGCTTGAGCCCAACAGGAATCGGCTACAGCCTGATCTCCGCGCTGACGTATCAATTCCTGCATGGCGGAATCATGCACTTCTTTTCAAACATGGCGATTCTGATTCTCTTCGGAAGCTATGTGGAAAAGAGCATGGGTCCTGGAAATTTCCTGGGATTCTACCTGCTGTGCGGATTTCTGGCGGCACTCTTCCACTACCTCTTCAACTTCGCCTCCTACGGCGGAGTAATCGGAGCAAGTGGATCTGTGGCCGGTGTCGGCGGAGCCTTCATTGTGCTTCTCTTCTTCCGCAAAATCCCGGTCAGCTCCTTCACCCTCATGGGTACGGTGGTGATCGGCATGTGGTTGTGGGGACAGTTCCAGGGAGCTTTCCAGGAGCTGGTCGGCACAAGTACCACCGGCGTCGCCTACCTCACCCACCTGGGCGGCTTTGCTGCCGGGTTCTTACTCTCCGTCATTCACCAGAAGAAGTCGGGGAGAGCAGTTAAAGGCTGATTCGAAAGGGTCGGCTTAAGCTAAACCTAGTTATATGGAGGTTACAAGATGACCCAATTAAAACTTCTTCCTGGTGCCACCGGCAAATGTGTGAGCACCAGCGAATCCCCCCTGATTCTCGGCGCAGGCGGCTGGAACATCTTCCACCACTGCGGTGTTATCAGCGCCCTCAACGCAAACGACATCGGCTTCGACGAAATTGTCGGTGTCTCCGCAGGAAGTCTGGCAGCAGCTTTCCTCTCCAACGGATTCAGCCCGGAGGAGATGGTGAAGGCTTTCCTCAAGCTCGCCGACGAGCGCGAGGACCTCGGCACCCTTGCCGAAGCCGTCACCCTGTCTGATCCCCTTGCCATTTCCATCGGTGGCATCTACTCGCTCAAGCCCATGTTCCGCCGACTGGTCAAGGAGTATGGACTGAAGCCCAATCCGAGTCTCAAGATTGTCGCCTGCGATGTATTCACCCATGAACCGGTGATCTTCCAGGGTACCGACTACGAGCTGTCCGACGCTCTGGCCGCCTCCGGGTCTGTGCCTGGTGTCTACCAACCGGTCTGGCACTACGGCGATGGGCGACCGAAACTGCTCATCGATGGGGCAATCTACCACTACAGCCCCACCGAGTTCAGCCAGGGTCCCTGCATCGTCAGCAAGTTCCGGCCGGCAACCCAGCTGCCGCGAGAGGCAAAGACGCCCCTCGACCTGTATTTCCACTTCCGGGAGCTTTGCTTCCCTCTGGCAGGAAACCATCGCTACGTCGACGAAGAGAAGCACCTGGTCATCGAGACCGGTCTTCCCTACGTTGCCGCCCTCAACAATGGACTCTCCAAAGAGACCATGGAAAGAATGGTGGAAAACGGACACGCAATCGCCGACGGCGTTATCAAGGAAGCCCGTGCAAACGGTCGCTTCTGCAACGCCTGAGAGAAGCGATTAAAAGAGTGTATGATTGTCGAGTTTCAGGCTACTTCCAGGAAATCTAACGAGACTCATGAGTAATACGCTTAAAGGAAAAGTCGCAGTCGTCACCGGTTCCACCAGCGGAATTGGTTTTGGTATAGCCAAAATGCTTGCCGGTGCCGGCTGCGACATTGTTCTAAACGGACTGACAAAAGATCCTGAAGAAGGAAGACAGATTGCATCTTCCCTGGAAAAGGAATTGCAAACGAGAGCACGATTCCATGCTGCCAACATGCTGGACCCGGATCAAATAGGTGAGCTGATTCGGTTCACCACCGAAGAGCTCGGCGGCGTCGACATACTGGTAAACAATGCCGGAATTCAGCACACTGCCCCGGTGGAATCATTCCCGAAAGAAAAATGGGATGCCATAATAGGCATCAACCTGAGCTCCTGCTTCCACGCTATTCAGGCAGCTTTGCCTGTTATGCGCAAAAGAGGATGGGGCCGGATTATCAACATCGCATCCACCCACGGTCTGGTAGCCTCCAAGAATAAAGCAGCTTATGTGGCCGCCAAACATGGAGTAATTGGTCTCACCAAAGTAGTTGCCCTGGAGACAGCGGAAGAAGACATAACGGTCAACGCTATCTGCCCTGGCTGGGTAAGAACCCCTCTGGTGGAAGCTCAAATTTCAGACCTGGCAACAAGAGAATCCATTTCCCAGGAGGACGCTGCCCGCAAACTTTTAGCGGAGAAGCAACCCTCTTTGAGATTTACCGAGGTGGACGACCTGGGCGCCATGGCTGTCTTTTTAGCCAGTGACGCGGCCGCCAACATTACCGGCAATAGTCTCACCGCAGATGGTGGCTGGACCAGTCAGTAGGAATAACACTCAATCTTTTATTTACTGAATCATTTTTTTTTGATTCAGTGTTTTTAGGATGCTTCTACTATTACCTTTAGTATTTATGACTCTTCAAAAACAGACAACAGTCAATGGACTAGATTTGCTATTCTTTTCCACAATCCTAAAATAAGGCAGAACCGTTTACCCCGGACCACTAAAACAAGGCCATGAGCATCTCTTACACACATCCAAGAAGAATTCCCAGAGTCGAACGAAAAGACCTTGACCAGGAAGGTAAAGCAATATTTGATCAGATAGAGCAAACTAGAGGCGGCGTATGGGGTCCTTATTCAGCCCTCCTGCACAGCCCCCAACTAGCCGATAGAATCCAATCGGTGGGAGAATATCTCCGCTTTCAGGGCAAGCTCCCGGGCGCCTTTAGAGAGCTGGCTATTTTGACAGCTGCCGTGGAAGGAAATTGTCCCTTCGAATGGATTATCCACGAACCGATAGCAAGAGAGGAAGGCTGCCGAGAAGAGGCCATCGAGTACCTGAGAGCCGGCAAAGAGACCGAACTTGAACAAGCAGAAAAGCTCACCATTGAGTGCATTCGCTCCCTCCTATCAGAAAAAACGGTTCCAGACTTGCTTTACAAGCAGCTGGCAGAAAAGTTTTCCACAGAAGAGATCATCGAACTTTACGCCATAGCCGGCTTCTATCAACTTCTTGCCTTTGTTATCAATGGATTCGACGTACCGGCTCCAAACTCTGAACTTCCCGCGTTCTAAGATCTAAGAAGGATATGTCAGTGAACTATTTTTTCCCGAGAACATTTAATAGAGACTGTCCGATTGTGAAGTCAGCCCGGGGCGTATGGTTGATAGACAAACAGGGTAAAGATTACTTTGACGGATCATGTGGCGCCATCGTCACAAATATCGGCCATGGTGTTCCGGAGATAGAAGAGGCTGTGATAGAACAGGTCAAGAAAGTGGCCTATGCCCACACTTCCCAGTTCTGGTCGGAACCGGCATTGAAACTATCCGAAAAGCTAAACTCCATGGCTCCATCCAATTTCAAAAACGGGCGAGTCTATCTAACCTCGGGCGGTTCGGAGAGCGTGGAGACTGCCCTGAAAATGGCTCGGGCTTTCTACGTACAGAGAGGAGAGCACAGCAGAAACATCATAATTTCTAGAAGGCAAAGTTACCATGGAGCGACCATCGGCGCTCTTTCTGCCACAGGCCACCCAGCCAGAAGAAAGCCTTATCTTTCTCTGTTGAAACCACCAACTCTGATACCAGCGGATTATAGATACAGGTGCCGCTGCTGTTATGGCCCTGGATCATGCTCTAAAGAGCAGTGCAGCATCTCCCTTGCAGATGAGCTGGAAGAGGCTATTTTGTTATACGGAGAAGAGAACATAGCCGCGTTCATAGCAGAACCCATCTCCGGAGCCTCGCTGGGAGCAGCCGTTCCAGGGGAAACTTATTGGCCAAGAATCAGAGAAATCTGCTCGAAGTACGGAATTCTCATGCTCGTGGATGAAGTCATGGTAGGACTTGGCAGAACCGGCACCACTTTTGCAATCGAACACTGGAATGTTATTCCCGACATGATAGTTCTGGGCAAAGGACTGGCAGCAGGATATCAGCCCCTGGGCGCGGTGCTTGCCAGCGAAGAGATCGTTGAAGCTTTCAAGAATAACAGTGGCACATTTGAGCATGGGTATACTTATAACGGTCATCCTGTCGCCTCTGCTGCCGGTCTGGCTGTGCTTGAATATCTAGACAAAAACAATCTAGTGAAACGAGTTCAAGCCGCCCAATCATCGTTTTTCAAACGGCTCGAAGGGTTTAAAAACTATCCATTTGTAGGGGATATCAGAGGTAAAGGATTTTTTGCCGGAATAGAATTCGTCAAAGATAAAGAGAGCAAAACTCCTTTCGAAAAGGAGCTGGTGTTCTCAGGAAAAGTTGCCTCTGAAGCCGCCAGAGCAGGTGTTCTAGTCTATCCAGGCAAAGGATTTTTGGATGGCAATCGGGGAGATCATATAATCGTGGCACCGCCATTTGTCTCAACAGAAGAGGAGCTTGACGAATTGTTCTTACGCCTGGAAAAAGCCTTTGACAAGGTACTGGCAGCTATATCTAATTAAGCAAAACGCTTGACGACAGAACGTTCAAAGCATTGCCTGAAGAAATCAGCGACCCACTACGATACTATATATAACACCAAGTAAAAGACCTTTCTTTCCCGAATCTTTCAGGCCTTAAAAGGCTGCGCTAGCTCCTGACATCAAAGAAATAAAAGAGATTCACTTTATTCAGTTATTAAGAACAATGTCAAATACTTTTTCTATTGAAAGCTCACTGAGCTTTTTTGTTAGGGTTCAAGAATAACCCCTACCATAACTTCTACAGAAGAACAGCTCTCTCTGACTTCGAATAGCTCCACTTAACTTTTGCTTATCGCGTTGCCCCGGCAATGCGTTTTCGACAACCGATTTTTTAACTCAACCAAAACAAAAAACTACCGGAAGATAGTAAATGGATAACGCTACCCTGGAAACGGAGGTCGTAGCAAGACTCTACGACGGAGATACGTTTAAGGCGGACAATCCCGATCAAGACCGGCTGGTGATTAAGAATGGTCGCCATTTCCTGGTCATGGACCAGAATGGTCTTGTCCCTGCCAGCGGTGTTCGAGCACCTTTCGGACTCTACCGGGACGACACTCGATTCCTGGATCACTGGAATATGTTCGTCAACGGAACTAGCCTGCGTTTGCTTTCATCAAACGTCACGGCTGGTTTCGAAGCTGATTTTGTTTACGGCAACCAGACAACGAACTGCATGCAAGAGCAGTCCGTGATGGTCAGAAGACAGATCGTTCTGGATGCCCATGTCCATGAGAAGGTTACGGTAAAAAACTACAACCCAGCTCCCGTGGACTTTGAACTTGCCATCGCATTTAGTGGCGATTTCGTCGATATTTTTGAAGTAAGGGGAACGCGCAGAGCCAAAGAAGGCAGGCGTGAGCTGCCTTCCCTCACCAGACTGGGCAAAACCAAAAACAGCCCGGCCGGAAAGCGCATCAAACTCTCCTACACCGGTGTCGACGGCATCCCTATGCAAACCGTGGTGGATGTTCGCAGCCGCCTGGATTTCACCTACTCAGCAGACGGCATGCTCAGGATTCCTGTCCAACTCAATCCGGGTCAATCTCGGGAGCTGGACATCACAATCCGAACGGCTGTGGCCAGGGAGACCAAAAGAAGAATAGCCCCAGGTCGATTCGATGACGCTAAGGAGCATGCCAGAAAGCAATTCTCCGACTGGCTCGGTAAAGCGGTCTCCATTAAGACGGAGAACAGCAAACTGAATCGTCTCATCGACCAGGCGTTTTTAGACCTGTTCATTCTGCAACAACCGGTTCCTGGAGGGACAGCGTTGGCAGCAGGATTGCCCTGGTTTGCCTGTGCTTTCGGTCGAGATCAGGCGATTGCGGCGATGCAAATATTGCCGTTTTTGCCGGAGACTGCCAGGGATGTTGTGGTTAATCTTGCCCATAACCAGGGTAAAGAACACAACCCATACAAAGAGGAGAAGCCGGGCAAAATCATGCACGAGCTGAGACTCGGCGAAATGGCAAGGGTTGGCGAAACTCCCTTCTCTCCCTATTACGGAACGGTGGATGCCACTCCCCTCTGGCTCATGCTCTTCAGCCGTTATGTAGAATGGTCCGGCGACATGGAGCTGGCCCGTAGGCTCTGGCCAAACGTTGAGGCTGCCCTGGACTACCTGAAAGCAGAAACAGAAGCCTCGGGATATCTCACCTATGGTGGCACCGGCAACACCACAGCCCTCTCCAACCAGGGCTGGAAAGACTCCTTCGATTCGATTACCTACTCTTCGGCGGAGCTTGCCATGGCGCCAATCGCGCTGGTCGAAGCCCAGGGCTATCTCTACGCCGCTCTCAAAGGCTGTGAGAGAATAGCCAGAAGCCTCAAGCGCGGAAAGAGAGCCGCTAATCTCAAAACCCTGGCGGCAACTCTAAGAAGACGCTTCCAGAAAGATTTCTGGATGAAGGAGAAAGATTTCCCTGCCCTGGCACTTGATGGAGCGAAACGTCAGTGCGATGTGGTGAGCAGCAATCCGGGCCATCTAATCGGGACGGGCCTCCTCTCGATCACCCAGGAGAAGCGCGTCACAGAAAGGCTTATGGAAGAAGACATGCTTTCAAACTGGGGCATCAGAACCCTCTCCTCCAAAGAGAGCGCCTACAACCCCATGAGCTATCACAACGGCTCTATCTGGCCCCATGATAACGCCATGATTGTTGACGGCATGAGTCATTCCGAACAGACTCCTTTCGGTGAAACTTCCGCAGCTCACACCATTCTCAGCGCTCTGGTCAGCCTGGCAGAGTATCGTCCGGACGGTCGCCTACCCGAGCTTGTCTGTGGCTTCGCCAGCGACACCAGGGAAGGACCGATCAACTATCCGATCTCCTGTTCACCCCAGGCATGGTCTGCCGGAGCACCGCTGCAAATCATCGCAGCTTGCCTGGGCATAAGCTACGACGCAGATAGCAATTCGGTTCTGATATCGAACCCCTCCATACCTGAATGGATGGGAACGGTGAAGGTGCACAATCTACGATTCGGCAAGTACCGCCTTGATCTAACCTATCAGCGCCAGGACGGAAAGACCGTTTTCATCGTCGATTCAAAATCAAAAGCGCTCAAGGTGGTCAACTCCTCCACCTGAGCCAACCAGACTTGAACCGAACAATACCGATAAAACCAGTTTTCAGAAAAGTCCCGACAAGTGGTTGCCGGGATTTTTCATTAATTCCTTGTTATACTATATTCTTTAGTATTATTGATCTTCAAAGCAAGAACGAAGATGAAGAGCTTCGCCCCTGCTTTGAAAAGCTGCAAACCACAACTGTTCTAAGTGATTGTCACTCAGTAAAAGAAAAAATCGCCTGTACAGAGCCAGACTCTGAAACAGATTAGATTTGGCCGGAATCGAGCGCCTTGAGCGCTTCAGCAGACTGCTGTTCCGCCATTGAACAAAGCTCGCCCACGAAGGCAAACCGACTCTGCATAGCCTGAGCAAGAGTGATTGCCCTGGTGGAGGCTTCAGTCTGCATGTGTTCCTGGAAGTGAGAGAAGTCCTCCTCGGTGATCACGCTGCCGCGAACCCGGCCTGGAGCCTTCAATGAAGACAGCGCTTGGAAGGCAAGACTGGAAGCAAGACTGACCTTCATGGAAGCGACGTAGCAGACAACACCTTCATTGGTGGAACGAATTCTCAAAAGCTCCATAGAGTTTAAAACATCCAGAACTCTTTTCTGGAGCCGACTATATGTTTGGGAAAAATTCTCAGACTCAGACATGGCATGCCTCTTTCGGGAATTTTGATGTGGCAGGACAGAGCGATGGACAGCCCACAGGAGCCGTCTGAGCAACGGATTACCTATGCAATTCAAATGTCTCTACTGCTCTTTTAGGGCGTTTTGTGGCTCACGGGGTTGTCAGAGAGATATAAATCAAGGCTATCAAAAATGTCCCCATCGCTAAAGAGAGAATCAGGTTGTTAAGCAGCATTTTTAGCGATCTGGCTTAGCATATCCCCACTCATCGATATGGAAAAATATCCGAACTACAGATCCTCAACAAGCTCCTTACGCAATTGAACTACGGAATCGGAAGCCACCACCGGGCAATTTTCGCCACCATATACAACACCTTTCAAAGAATAAAAAACCAAGATGCAAATGAGGCTTTTGCCACCATATATAACACCTGCTTCAGTCAAAACAAATACTGTGGCTCTTCGGCTCCTTAGCGCTAGCGGTGCTCAATTGCTACAACTGAACACCGGCTTATATTCAGTTGTCAAGCATTTTTAGTGATCAATACGCAACATTGTAAATGTGAGAGATAAGCTTGCTGTAATCAAAGCCAGATATAGATTTCAGGATTTATATATATTTGAGATCCGGGTCTATATAAGGCTTTCAAGATGTACACACTCTATTTACATAAGCTCCATATTTCTTTATGGGATAGTAACTAAGGCTCGCTAGTTTACTTCTAAAGGGCAGCTCTTATCCTGATTGAGTTCTTGAATAGGAATCTAGTCTACTGGTCGTATTCCCTGTTTCCCCCTACAAATTCCGAGCCACTCCGCAGCAAGCCGAAGCAATCATGCTCAAAACAACTTTCCGATGTTTTCAGAACATCCGGAGACAGCTGCGGTTCGGTCGGAATAGACGGGGCGAACTATGGGAATTCAAACTGCTTCCGCCCAGAAAGCGGGAGTACTCATTCGACCACATGAAAGGTAAAAATCATGTCCAACGAAACCAACCACGACCTCACCCCGGCCGCCGCCGAGACCACCACCACGACCACCGAGTCCCCCAATGTCCAGTACTCGGTCAATATCGGCCCTCCGGGCAACATGACCAAGGTTCTGCTCGACTCGTCCAAGCAGTGGACCGTGGCCGACGTTCTGAACGAAGCCGGTCTCGACGCTTCCAACCGGGAGATCCGCGTCGGTGGCGACATCGCATCCATGGACACCCCGATCACCGGCGACCAGACCATCCTGCTCGTTCGGCCCGTGCGCGGCAACACCGCCGGCGCCTGATCAAAGCCTGATTTGAACTGAATCGAATAGCTCGAGTGAGACCCGGATGGACTGCGGTGCAGACGCCGGGTCTCACAACTACAAATCAGGAGCAACTCAATGACTGAACAAATGGCAGCATTGACTGAGTACCTAACAGTCACCAATGGCCTTTACGTTCTGGGTGCTCTTATCGGAATCACTTTCGCAGGGTTCTTCCTCTACGAAACGTTTCGATTCAAGGGTCCCCGTGCCCGTATAAAAGGGCGAATCCCATTAACGAAACCGATTGTGCGTGAGGCTGTCAATGAAATCCTCGTGCCGGTCCTGAAGAAAGAAGTGCATATCTCAGGCGAGAAGCTTCGGCACTTCAAACCGGACGGACCAAGCTATCGCATGCGCTTCATGTCGATTTACCAGCGCCAGTTGGCAGCTCAGAGCTCCAGGAACAACACCTGGTCTGTCCCCCTCTACGGTGAGTCGGGCAACCGTGAAATCGGTCAGCTGACCCAGGAATGCTTGATCATCTTCACCGAGAGCCTCACCAGCCAACAGCTCCGGATAGCCCTGGAGCGCGCCATCAAAGAATGGCAGCTCGATGATCAGCTCAAAGAGATGGCAGAAGAATACTCGGATGGTCTTCCTCCCGACGCCTACAAACCCGTGGATGTGACCCAGTTTGGTCAACGTCAGGGCTCGGTGATCTCCACCATGACCCGACACATCCTCGCCCCATACGTGGAGCATTCCGTCAACGCCAACATCCTGCGAGAGGAGTGCCTGCGTCCTCTGAACGGGGATGGATTCCACATCCACCTCGGAGCTTGGCCTGCCAATACTCCGACCTGCCAGCCCAGAGCCGGCACCGTCGGTGGCGCCAAGCTGCACGAGAGAGGGGACAAGGTCGGCTCCGCCAGTGGGCTCGGTGACCTGATCTTCGACGACATGGGGAACGTAATCGGCGAACTGGTCGAGAACAACCTCTATTTCTACGAAAACGTCGTTCGAAACGGCAGCCTGACTGAAGCGCGCTACTTCGCCGAAGTACTTGCTCGGGCTCGCTCTCTGATCAAACAGAAGCGTACCGGCAAGAAAGCGGCTGCGTCAGCTTTCGTCGAAGAGTGCCTCCAGGTGGCAGCCCAGGAATTGCCTGCTGACTGCTGCGTGGACGAGGATCAACAGAGCCTTGTCGAACTTTTGAAGAAGGCGGAAAGGCAGGAACAGGACATGTTCCACATCGAATCCAACACCGATGTGGAAGCCGGCAAGGAGTTCGACGCACTCCTGGCCCTGGACAAAGTGATCGACGTCAAAGTGACCGGGAACTCCATCGTGGTCACGACCAAGACACTTCACTGCCAGCATCCCAGCACCCTGGATTACCACGAGATTGGCGCTTTCGACATCCACATCTATCCCCAGAACGGAAGCATTCAGTGGAAGAACCAGACCCGCATGATCAACGGCGGCAACGGCGCCATGAACGCTCCCCACGTCAACGGTGAAGGCAACGCCTGCTTCGGCAACACCCAGGAACTGTTCCCTGCCCTGATCAATAAGCGGGACTTTGCCACTGCGGTGATGATGGCCATCGCTTTTGTTGAATCCGTCAACATCGAAGACTCCTGGGGCAAGTACATCGTCAACTGGCCGGTGGTACCCAACCCCTACGCCAACAGAGCGAGGAGGTAGACCATGGCAAACTATTTGATCCAAGGACTATCCCTCGAACAAAGGGAAGCTCTGTTGATCAACAATGTCGGCTTGATCGAATTCGACAATGCCGGCTCCTACCTGATTGACAAAGAGCAGCTCAAGCTGGCTCTCACGGTGCTCGACTGCCGGGTCGACAGCAAGCAACCGTCCGGCTATGAAGAGATCGAAATGATTACCCTGCGCCAGAAAGGTGTATGGATGATCTCGGGCATCGGGGACATGTTCTCCGGGCAGCAGAAAGCGAACCTGGAAGCGATTATCTCTGAGGAGGTCGTGGAGAAGCTTCAGTGCGATGTCCAGGTGAACAGCATGGGCGGACAGGTTGTCGATCTCGTATCGGATAACCGGTTCCACATCTACCTCTGGAGCTGCCGTCGAAGCACCACGACGACCCATACGCCCTCGCGGATTTGGGGTCACAAGACCGGCGTGGAGACCTGGGCCTTCATTCCCACCGGTGACGGATATGTCATCGAGGATGACGGATTCGCTCTCGCCGAAGTGATCGACGACGAACACATCTATATCCACTTCGACCTGCTTCACAAAGCCGGCAAAGCAAAGCTGGCTATCTTCCGCAGAATTCTCAACGAATGCGTCGCGTTCGTCACCAGCCCCAATGAGGCCAAGCTGGAGTATTTCGCCCGCATGAAGAACTCTGAAAGAGAAGTATCGAGGCGGAACTATATCGCCGCCGTCTCAGAACGATTCGCCAGTCAGGCAGCCGGTGCCCGCGAGTTTGTGAGCTCTATCGGCAGGGAAGTCCCGGGAAAGATTCATCGCTACGCGCAATCGACCCGCAAGAACTTCCTGGCGTCGGAAGAACTCAGCCGCGAAAGGCTGGAAGCCGAATTCGAGGCAATCACCGAAATCGAAAAAGTGAGAGAGGTCCGCGTCAGCTCCGGTCGAGTCATGGTCCACACGGAGATGTTGACCGCGCGTGACCCCGCCACCGGTGCCCTCCATCATATCGGTGAGTTCTTGATCGTGGTGCACCTCGATGGTAGCCACGAAGTGGTCCAGTGGTACAACCGGACCCAGCGGGTGGACGGCGTAAGAAACGCTATGAACGCTCCCCGTGTCTACTCGAGTGGTAGCGCATGCGCCACCGACCTGAAAGAGATTTTTCCAAGCCTGGTGGCTTGTTTTGAGATCGCTCCGGTGATTCAGATGGCGATCGAATTCATTGAAACCGCTTCGGCGAACAACGAACTCGACCAAAAGATCGACCACTGGCCCACCGAACCTGCCAACTATGAGGAGATATAGGCTCCATGTCCAGCAAAGACAAACCCAAAGGAGGTCCCATCGACGACCTCACTTTCCGTCCGGAGGGAGATGACGAAGTCACCAACCCAGCGGACTCCGCCAACGCCCCCGCATCCGATTCAGAAGACAGCGCCAGCACCAGCCGGTTCGAAGAATGGCTTGCCGACGCGAAGAAGAAAGAGGCTGAGGCCGCCGGCGCCGGTGAGAAACCAGCTGCTGGCGATTCCCCGTCCGATATGCTCGGGGATGATCGCACCCCCTGGTACCGGACCGAAGAGCCGAAGCGTCCCCACTACGTCAAGCCGCCCGACCCGGACCGCAGCCTGACACCCCACCGCTCGGAACCACAGGTTTCTTATTACGGCAAGCGCGTCCCTCGAATTC
Organism: bacterium; assembly: GCA_030431355.1. The sequence continues at coordinate 1,679 of JAUIJG010000004.1, read as the reverse complement.
TCATCACACCCAACGCCTACAAGCGCATGTGTCTCTACGTCGACCTGGCCGAAAAAGAAGTCGGCTGGCTCGGCACCGTGATCATGACCCGCAACGGCGACTTCCTGATCGACAACACCTACCTGCTCGAACAGGAGGTCACTCCCACCGAGACCGAACTCTCGGCGGAGGGTCAGGCGCTTCTGGTGGAAGAACTCCTGGCCAAGGGCGAGGAGGGCTTCGAAGAGGTCAACCGTCTCCGCTTCTGGGGTCACTCCCATGTGCGCATGGGCACCTACCCTTCCGGGACCGACGAGAGAACCATGGACCGCTTCTACGAAGAAGGTCTTCCCTGGTATGTCCGGGGCATCTTCAACAAGAAGGGTCACGGCTCCTTCTCGGTCTTCCTCTACGAACAGGGAGTTCGCATCGACGATGTTCCCTGGTTCGTGGTCAACCCCGAAACCGGCGAGACCATCCTCGAATACAAGCGCTCCAGCCCGTTCAGCGCCGCACGCAAACGCTGGAAAAAGGTTCCCAAGCCGGAGCCGAAAGAAGGCGAAGATCCGGAGATGCATGAGCGTCTCTGGGGCTGGCGCGAGAACTACCAGCTCGTGGAAGAAGAGCCCCCTCTGCCCGCAGCTCTGGTCATCGACGACGAACTGAAAGCGGAAGTGACCGCTGAGTTCGGCGCCAAGGTGAAAGAGCGCAAACTCTTCAGCTTCTGGGATGCCCTTTTCGGCGACGACAAGGAAGCAACCCCGGAAGAAGCGAAGAAAGCTTCCAGGACGAAGCCGGAAGAGCCGGCCGATGCCTCCGCAACCGCAGCCGCAGACGAAACGCAAACGCCAGAGAGCGAGGCAAAGGAAGATGAGGCAGCTGATGAAGGGTCTGAGGGACCTTGGTCTCGTAAGAAAGACTAAGCGACTCTTGACCGACAATGGGAATCAAGATATGACAACACTCGACATCAACAGACATGTGGATGTTTTTTCGCCGGATGGCTTCGACTCGAAGACCATCGACGTTATAGGAGCCGGTGCCACCGGTTCCCGGATTGTGCTGAGCCTTGCCAAGCTGGGTCTTCTCAACATCAGGGTCTGGGACTTCGACGCTGTCGAAGCTCACAACATCGCCAACCAGGCGTACTCCCTGTCTGACATCGGCAAGCTCAAGGTGGAGGCCCTCCAGAAGCTGGTCAAAGAACAGACCGGCACCAAGATCGAAATCCGCCCCGAAGCGGTGGACGGCAGTCAGGAGCTCGGCGACGTGGTCTTCCTGCTCACCGACACCATGGCTTCGCGCAAGGAGATCTGGAAAAAGGGTCTTCGCTACAAGGCCAGGACTCGCCTGATGATCGAAACCCGCATGGGCGCCGATGAAGGCCGGGTCTATACAATCGAGCCCAAACGACCGAAACAGGTGAAGGGCTGGGAAGAGACGCTCTACGACGACGTGGAAGCGGAAGTCTCAGCCTGCGGCACCTCCATCTCGGTCGGCCCCACGGCGGAGTACCTCTCCGGCCTGGCAGTCTGGCAGTTCATCCGCTGGCACGCCATCAATTCCAAGCAAGTCGAAGACAAGGTCGATCACGAGCTGATCTTCGGCATGCGGGCTCCCTTTATCATCAGTCGCTCCTTCGAGTGACGATGCGGCGCCCTGCCCCAATCTGAATCCCGGAGTGGGGCGCCTGTAACATG
>JAUIJG010000360.1 GCA_030431355.1 bacterium | reverse complement strand
CCGGCAATGAAGACTAGTTTGTCTTTTTTCTCTTTCTGGGGCTCTATCGGTATTGCCCTGCTTTTGACCTTCACCTCATTGCTTCAAATAGATTTGCCGGTCTTGGGCGCAGATTCTTCCGAGAGCCGAACAGCTGAAATTCAGGCTTTAAAGGAAAAAGCCAGCCAGGATTTTTTTAAGCGTCGCTTCAAAGAAGCCCAGGAAAACCTTTCTAAGCTGGAAAAGATCTCTCGTCATAAGGATGATCCACTTAATGCCCGGGTTCTTGTTAACCAGGGTTTGATCTGTCTGGAGTTAGGAAAACCCCAGAAGGCGCTGGCTCTTTTTGAAGAGGCTCGTAAGCTTTTGAAGGAAGACAAGGATTCCAGAGAAATGATTTTGGCCGACCTCTATTTCGGCTTAGGGGAAAGTCGCTATAGAATCGGTCATATTGAGCAAGCCCTTCCTTTCTATGAAGATGCTCTAGCTATCTACGATAAGCATTTCAGCCGCTACAGCAAAGATTTGCTTCCTGTGTTGGAGGGGATAGGCGGTAGTTATCTGAGCCAGGAGATGTTTAAAGAGGCTCTGCCATATTATCGGAGAATGGCTCAAATAGACCTTCTTCGTTATGGTGCCACGCACCCGCGGGTGGGTAAATCGTTCAATAGTTTGTCCGATGTGTTTTACCGGATGGAAGAATGTGGAGGTGCCAGGCCCTTTTTCTCCCAGGCGGTTTGGATCTTCCGCAAGAACAACATGGATAGCATTCTCAAAAGTTTGAATCGGGACGCGGAGAGCGGTAAATATTCGAAGGAACAGTTGGCGGAATTTCAGGATCGGGTTAAAAAGGTTGTTCTCGGGGTTCAAGATCCTCCTGAGTTCAGGAAGATGAGCTATGACCTGTTGAAAGATGAACAGTTCAATGAGAGTTGTTCTCTGTGTGAAAATCGCCGACCCCGGGATTTTGATAACTGGCAGCTACACCGCGGTGTGCACTATGATGCCGGATTCATCAAAGTTGATCCCACCGTCAAAACCCGCGGACTGATAGTCTGTTTGCATGGGCTTGGCCTTAATCATGGCTCTTACAAAGAGTTCGCGTCGAAAGTCAATAAATTTGGCTACGCGGTAGTGGCAATTGACGTGCGTGGATTCGGCTCCCTTTCCCATGAAAAGGGTTTCGATAAGCTGGATCTCAATGCCGGACTTGATGATCTAAAGGCCTTGCTCAGCATGTTTCGCTACAGTAACAAGGATATACCTGTATTTCTCCTGGGAGAATCTATGGGGGGCGCCCTTGCTCTACAGCTCACTGCTCAGCAACCGGACCTGGTTGATGGATTGATCAGCTCGGTGCCGTCAGGCAGGCGTTTCAATAGCAAGCGCACCAAGCTTTTGGTCGGCATCAAACTTTTAGGTGACCCTAAACTGCCTTTCTCAATAGGCAAGAAGGTTATCGACCAGGCCACCAATAACGATACCATCAAAGAGAAGTGGTTGAGTGATCCGGCCAATCGTCTCAAGCTATCTCCCGAGGAGCTTTTGCATTTTGAAAGCTTCATGCGTCACAATGAAAAGTATGCCCAGGAGATTGATAAGACCCCGGTTATCGTGTTCCAGGGCTTCATGGATCATCTGGTGCGTCCCACCGGTACCTATGCCTTGTATCAAGCCCTTGCCACCAGAGAGAAAGATCTGCTTTTTGTGGGCAATCGTGAACACCTGGTCTTTGAGGAGGGAGCTGCCAGCGATGAGATAATCGACATGTTGGTAGCCTGGCTCAATTCTCATCTGCCGGACAGGTCCAAATAGTTCCTTTTGGAAAACTGAAAATGTTGTGCCATCCGATTGATTTCTTGAGAGCCTGTCTGCACCGGATCTCTTACCGCTTTGAAATTTTTTAATACCCGATTTTGCCGGGCTGGTGTATAGTTTTGGGGTTATCAAGAGGCTGCCGCCGATGAAAAAGAAGATACTGGTTATGTGTCCGACGGGCAGGGAAAGACGCGCATTACCCCCGGTAGCGGCAAGACTTGGCTATGATCTTGATTTCGACGAAGTTACAGGAGGCGCTTACAGCCGGGACTTTGAGTACGGCAAGCGCATTAATGTCAAAGAGATCATCGATGCAAAGGTAGAGGAATACCGAAATCAATCTCTTTCTGGAGTGGTGGCTTCGGTCGGTTTCCCCGGTATGACCGCGATCTCCGCTGAAATCGCTCGTCGTCTGGGTCTTCCCGGACCATCACCCGAGGTGATATTAAGGTGCGAACACAAGTATTATTCGAGATTGGCTCAGAAAGAGTTTGTCCCCGATGCCACGCCCGACTTTGCCCTTTTCGACCCGGAGAGCAAGGATGATAGAGATCCTGCTTTGCTCGGATTCAAATATCCCTTTTTTCTAAAACCGGTCAAATCCATTTTGTCTTACGGTGCTGCCCGGGTAGATTCCCATGGGGACTTTCTCAATGCCATCAAAGCTGCTGCTCTGCCCGAGGGATTTCTCGGACCCTTTCATCAGCTTTTAGAAGACTATACGGACTTTGAAGAGGATGCTCATCAGCTCATAGTCGAAGATCTCCTTCAAGGCATTCAGGTATCTATGGAAGGATTCGTCTTCCGGAAAGAGGTGAAAGTCATGGCTGTGGTGGAAGCTGTGATGGTTCCCGATACCCTCTCCTTTGCTCGCTGGTATTACCCGGGGCGCTTGCCCGATGACGTCAGAGCAAGAATGGAGGATGTGGCGGTTCGGTTTTTCTGCGGAGTAGGCTACGACAATGCTCCATTTAACATGGAGCTTATGTACAACCCCGATTCCGACTCTATTCATATCATCGAGGTAAACGCGAAGCTTGCCAATCAATTCTGCGACATGGTGGAGAAGGTTGATGGCTATAATCCGTTCGAGGTCATGCTTAAAATCGCCCTGGGAGAAGAGCCGCAGATAAAGAGCGGCGAGGGTCCATACAAAGTTGCCGCAAGTTGTGTTTTTCGCGAATTTGAAGACCGCACTGTCGTCTCCGTTCCGGGGCAGCCGGACATAGATAAGGTAGTCCATAAATATCCGGCTTCAATCATTGAAATTTTGGCCGAGCCGGGCAAACGCCTCTCCGAGCAGTTTCAGGATTCTGATAGCTATCGTTATGCGCTGGCCAACATTGGAGCAGATTCTTTTGAAGAGATAGAAGAGAAATTTGCCGATATCAAAGGAATGTTGCCCTTTGATATGCGGTCGCCACAGTTAGCTGCCTCGATCCCTCAACCGGTTCTAGTATCGGAGACCACTGGATAGGTATCGGACAACGACCACTGCATAAAGCCGCCGTCGAAGATCTTGACTCTCTCCTGGGTGTAGGCTTCATGAAGAAGAGCTATGGTGGAAGCTCTCAAGCCTAATTCACAGTATCCGATTATTATTTCCCGGCGGGGAGGCAGATCTTTCAGGCGCTTTAGATATGTTTTCCTGTCGATAAAGCAAGGAGAATCTGCCTGAAATATTGATGGAAAAGAGAACAGAACCGCCCCGGGAATATGACCCCTGCGAGGTAGATAGACGTGTTCTTTACCATCGAATTCCGGTTCGGTTCGACCATCCCATATGGTGGCGTCGCCGCGGTTAGCATGGTCTTGAAGATCTTCAATCCGGCAACGTCTATCTAGAACCGGGTTGATCTCAATTCTTGAAGGCGAAATTTCGGGAATCGTAGGGGGGCTGGTAATCTTCCAGTGCTGGCTGATATGGGAAAAGCCACCGGAGAAAAGGCTTACCCTGGGGGCTCCCAGGTAGAGAAGCATCCAGGCTAGTCTGCCTTCCCGACCTTTGCTTTTGGGACCATCTCCATAGACCAATAGCTCCTTTCCAAAATCTAGACCTTTCTTTTCCAGGACCCGGGTGAAGTTGCCTCGTCCCGGATCCTCAAGCAGTCCCCACCATCCTCGCTCTTGAAACTGTGTTGCCGACGGCGGAGGAGGCGAGACAAAATCCTCCCACTCCAGAAGCAGAGAGCCTCTTATGTGTCCCTTTTTAAAATCGAGTTCGGTGCGAGCGTCGATGAGCATGGTTTCGTCGCCCTTGCCGCTAAGAATCTCGGCAACCTCTTTTTCCGTTCTTATGGCAACCGTCAAAATCGCCTCCCGCAATCTGAAAAACGCCCGATTCCCGGGTTATTACTTGCCGTTGGGTGGGTATTAATTAAGTTGAGGGGCATTTTTTTTGCAGGCGTTCCGAATTTGTCGCAAGAATTTGAAAAGCAGACCGTCAATAATTCTCAGGTTGAGCTGGATCTAGTAGGGGCTAAGCTTGATGATAATGTGGAGCTGCCCACTCTAGCCATTATTTTTCTGGTCTATGTCTCCTGGATAACACTAACTTATTTCTTTCACGAAATCAGCCTCTTTCCTGCTCTTTTTCTCTCATCGCTACTTATTTGCTGGCATGGCTCAATACAGCACGAGATAATTCATCGACATCCGACAAGAAGCCAATTTCTAAATGATGTGCTCGCCTTCCCACCCCTGGGATTAGTCTATCCATATGTGATCTACAAAGAGTCTCATCTGGAGCACCACAGGGTCTCCGACCTGACTGATCCTATCAACGACCCTGAGTCTTACTACATTTCAGCGGAACGCTGGCAGGGCATGAACCCCTGTTTGCAAGCCCTGTTCCGGATGAACAACACATTATTGGGGCGCTTACTTTTCGGTCCCCTTATCTGTGTCGTGGGATTTTACGGAGGGGAATTCCGGCGGCTTTTGAAAGGGGACTACCAGAATTTAAAAGTCTGGTTGATTCATTTGGTTGCAGTTGCCCTGGTCCTTTCCTGGGTGGTGGGAGTCTGCGGCATCTCGCCTCTCACTTATCTGCTCTGCTTTGTTTATCCCGGCCTGTCGCTCACCCTGTTGCGATCATTTGCCGAGCATCGTCCTGGGTTAGATAATAGTGAGAAGAGTGTTGTTGTGGAAGCAGGACTTCTGTTTCAGATTCTGTTTTTGAACAACAACTACCACTGGGTACATCATCGCTATCCGCGGTTGCCCTGGTACCGGATAAAAGAGATCTACTTCGCCAACAAAGAGATCGTTTTGCAAGCGAATAATGATTTCTTTTTCTATGGTTATGGAGAGGTGGCTAGAAAGTTTTTACTGGTGGAAAAAGATCTGCCTGTTCTGGCTGATGAGATATTGACAGAAGAGAGGCTGGCTTGAGTCTCTTTCTCGTTTTGAGATTGTGCCGGTATTTCACCAGGCTCTCTTAGAAGACCTTTCTCCAGCAAAAATTCTTTCGCCACTGCTTTTGGTGAACGCTTTTTGCCGTCTACTTCAAAATTTAGCCGACACATCTCTTTGTCACTCAATATATCCTCCAGGCTTTCGAGAGCTGTGGCAATCTCTGGAAACTCCTTCAGCGTATCGGCTCTTATGACCGGAGCCGCCTCATAAGGAGGGAAGAATTTTTTGTCATC
>JAUIJG010000003.1 GCA_030431355.1 bacterium | reverse complement strand
TGGCTGACCATCTCCTCTTCGTCTATTCTTCCATCTAGGAATTGACCGAGGGTGGAAGACTCCGAAACAATATTCTGGGCGAACTTTGTTAGAGCTTTCAGCTCTGCAGGTGAAGTCTGCCAACTTCCATCTCTCCACATTCGTAAGGCTTCCACTATCTCTGTCCAGCTGCTGTTTTCGTCCAGGTGCATCTCTCCTGGAAGAGGCACTCTCTCAGGTATCGGGCCTTCAAATTCAGCAGTCATTAAGTAGGCTTTTCTCAAGCTTTCCATTAAGTCGCTTACGATTTCCAGACTTTCTCTTTCCGGCATCGGTCTAAATTGAAGCGGATTCAGAAAGTTTGAATCGGCCGGAGGTACCTTCCAGGTTGGAGATCTCGGAGAGGCGATTGAACTGACCCATGTCCGGGTCGTAGGCAAAGACTTCTCCGGTCTGAATTTTGTAAACCCATCCGTGCAGGTTGAGTTTGCCCTGGGTAAGAGCAGAAGCCACAACTGGCAGGGTTCTCAAATGTTCCAGTTGAACCAGAACATTCTCCTGGGTGGCGATGTTTACCAGGGTTTCCTTATCATCTATGTCTTTTTCATAGATGTCTTTGATCAGCCGTCGGGTCGTAGCGGCATAGTCCAGCCATTTGACCAGGGTAGGCATGTGGTCCATGGGCGCATCTGAGAGCAAGCCTTTCATGGCTCCGCAAAGAGTGTGTCCGCAGACAATGATATCTTTGACTTTCAGTTCACAGACAGCATATTCGATGGTGGCTATCTCTCCGCAAACTGTTGTTCCGTGGGCAGGGACAATATTTCCAGCGTTCCTGATTAGAAAGAGGTCGCCTGGATCTGTCTGGGTTATTAGATTTGGGATGATTCTGGAATCGGAGCAGGTAATAAAAAGGGCGTCAGGGGATTGACCTTCGGCCAGCCTGTCGAAGAGTTCTCGTTGGGAGAGAAACGTCTCCGTCCTGAATTGATGAAGCCCTTTTACAAGTTTTTTCACAGCCTGTTCCCTGCAAATCTATCTGGATTTATATACCTATTTGCATATACTAGCATCTAAAAGTCTTGCCATCTCCCATCCGTATTTGCTAAAAGTTAATGCCAGTAAGGGTTACAGCGATTCTTTCGCTGTTTGTCAAATCAGCGCAATTTCGGAATTTCGAAGGATAGAGATGATCTCAGGCTAATATGGCTGATATTTCCTGACAGTTATCGGGGCCGGATCCGGATAGAACCTGAATTCTGGAGGCGGAAGGAGGATGGCTTCGCTTTGTGTCACCGGTTATCAGACCGCTTAGCAGAATTTCAAAACCCCGAAAGCCAGTTCTATTAAGCCTTTGGCGACTTTGGTTAGATGGCAAGAGTTGTTCTTCTTGGCATATGTTATACACTCCTGGACATATATAAATCGAGCCAAAGGTAGATTGCATGTGCGTTGCCGCTTGCATTCGTGCGCCTTGAGTTCGGCTATCTCGATTAGAGAGCAAGCGATAGACACGGATGTGTTTGTTGCAATACATACCTTTCTGGAGGGTAAGTCAATGAACGTAAGTGTTAGTGGAGCCATGAGTGTTGCCGGCTGTATTGGTGATTATGGTGCCGTTGAGATGGATAACGACATTTTTGCCGAGGATAATCTCCAGGAAAACATCGAAATAATTGTTGGCGATCTGGAGCAGGTCGTCTCCGGTTCTGAGGATCTCAACTCTTGCAGAGAAGAGCTGGAGGCACTGGTCAAAGACCTGCGCTATGTCCTGGTGGAGGAGGCGTAAGCTTCTATCCTCTTGAATCAGCATATGACATTGTTTATACAATGGTGTTGTATGTGGTGCTGAGGTAGGTTTTGTTGAATTGAAATGTTCTCCGGTTCTCTTGACAAAAAGAGTAGCCGGGGAACATTTGCTTTATTGTGCCGTCATCGTGCTATTAAGTAGGCCAACGAGTCTTTCGGCTCTGGAACGAGACCAGGAGGTAGCATGATAAGAAAGACGACCGGGTTATTTCTTGCCTTGTTGACCGGACTTGTTACCACCGGAATATGCAATCTCCAGCCAGCAGAAGCTAAGGGGCATGATTTCGGAAGGTACAAGCACAGTCACAGTAAGAAATTCAAGAAGAACAAGCATTCGAAGAATTGGAACAAGAAGCATAATCACCGCAAGTTCTCAAAAAATTGGGACAAACGAAATAAAAAGTACAAAGGCAAATACGATAATCGTAACTGGCGCAGTGATAACAGATACTTCAACGATAATGATTGGCGAGATGATCGCTATCGGGGTGGAAGCTGGCGAGGCGTAACCGGCAATCTGCTTAGAACCGGATATGGAAACGGCTCTTACGGCGGCCATCCCGTTCACGGATACAACCATCCGGGTCATGGCGCCTATCATCCTGTATATGGTGTCCAGAACAACGGCACCTCGGGTGCGGTTTCGAACCTGTTGTACAACTTGTTTTAAATCTGTCCAGACACCTTAATTTGTCAATTATGGGGTAGGCACTTTTTCCTCTCATTCCAGAGGCTGATGTGGCTTGCGGATGGCGATAATAGAATGAAAAAATCGAAGGTTATTCTTCTTCGATTTGAATGCCGACGCAATGTATTTCATTTCTCGCTTTGAAAAGGAGGAGCATAGCCTGAAATCAACTGAATAGTTGATTTTTGTTCCAGACCGGCTTGACCATTCACTTGCAATCGACCTGGCATTCCTCAGGTAAGTTTCGCTACGGTTGAGCCGGTTTGACCCTATTACTACCAGGGCTATATTTTCTAGTGTCGATGTTCAAACATCGGAAAGGTAGAATCGAATGAGCCCAAAAGAAGATTTAAAACTTGTTGTGGATAAAGAGAAGCCGGTTGTGTCTTCTCCTTCCGAGCATGAAATACCCGAGAATAAAAGAGAAATGCCCGCAGCGAAGATTCTTCTATTCTTCGTTGTGGCGGCAGCCTTGTTCTCTGTTTTTGCCGCCTCAGTAGGCAACTGGTCAATTTTTATTGTGGCGGGCTATTGTGTTTTCATGGTTCTTTATCCGGTTATTAAAGGTCGTTCGTCTTCAAAATTCGAGAATGTCAGAAAAGAGTATTTGATGCTTGCCGGAATCTGCTCGGCCGTCTGTTTATGCTTGTTTGCCCTGGTGCGTCAGGAAGAATTCTACGTGGAAGCCGTGACCTTGATCATGGCTTTTGTGGGAGTTAAACTGGTTTTTTATCCTAACTACAACTTCGACGAGTAGGCGATAGAGATTTTATGAGAGACTATGCTGAGAGGATGATTTTTGCTGGTATTGTCACTGGTGCTTTGTTCACTGGTGTGTTCGGTTGCGCGAAGTCTGATCCCCATGCCGGTTGGGGTAGCGGGGAAGGTCGTATCGTCGCCCTTGACGCGCTCACGGATCAAACTCCCAGCGTGCCTAATACCTACGATTACAATGCGCGCTTTGTCTTTAATTTTAAGGGCGAGAAGCAAGAGGCAGTGCAAAGGCTCAGTGAGCGTAAGGCGAATCTGCTAGCGGTCGGTCAGGATGTGGAGATTCATATCAATCCAAAAGACCCGGGTAAGTCGGAGATAGAGCTTCCTGTTCCCTATCCTGATAAGTCTGGAATGAATTGGCGGCGAATGCCTCGCAATTTGATAACGAAGCCTTCGGTGGAAGTTAGATAGACAGTTCTATTTTACTTTCCTTTGACCTCTGAGAACAAAGAAAACATCCAGGGCTGCTATCAATGTAAGGCAGCAAATGATGGACGTGGTAACAATAGTGCCTGGATCTGTTGTAGGCGCCAGGTAATGCTCCAGTTTGAGGGTGCGCAGCTCGTAGCGGGTATAGAGCATGGAAAAAATGGTGGCGAGTGCTGTGTAAAAGCCGGCGGTAAAGTGTGCTTCCTTTGCGGTTTTAGTAGCCAGGCACATGAATACGAAAGAGGCAGTCATGGTAACCATGGCGAAGAGAAAGTTGGATGATGCCAGCATGTCTGCGCCGTTTATTCGGCGGGCTAACTCCAGGGGAATCAGGTTGAAGTAATAGCCTCCCACTGGTGCCTGCATAAGTGTTGCAAGAACATACAGGCCGGCACCGAGTTTAATGGCGGATGGTTCCCGCTTCTGTTTCAGGTGAATACTTTGATATCCTACGGCAAGACCAGTCACTGCGAAGGAGGCAAGGAGAAAGTGCAGATAGCCGGCCTGGGTAAAAGGATCGCTTCTAAGATAGAGAAAAGACTGAACAAAGCTTGAGAAAACGAAATTCAGACCAGTTTCATGAAAGAAGAAAGTGAGCATATCACTCATATAAAACGCCACGATCGAAAAGATTGTGGAAAGTCCAAATAGAGTCAAAGTCAATAAAGGATGCTTCGACGATGGCAGTTTATGCTTTCTTGCAATCAACTGCATTGGAATACCAAAAATAATCAAGGTGGCCGCGCCGATCAAAATTGAAGGCGAGAGATTATACACTTCATAGATCCGGCAAAAGTGAAGATAAAGGCTCAGCAGATAGATGCCACTCAAACTTACAAGTAGTGGAAGCAGGTGTTGTATCCAAGAAAGCAGTTCGCATCCTGCTTTGAATCTGGCGGAGTTCGCGTCGGACCGACCCAACCATCTAAGTAATGGACCTAGCAATAAAGCCCCGGTTAGAAGGTTTAGAGTGATTGTACTGAGGAAATTGCAGACTAGAATTGCGACTTCGATCATGGCTTAATTTTTTGTGGTGCTGCGATAAAGAAGCATACAAGATTGGCGAGGTAGTTCACATTCTATTTATGATCTATCATCCGATCAGACGATGACCGAAACTGCTCCAGTAAGGAAAAGTAGATGCGTTAACCCGGGTTATCTGGAGAGTACATATGAAAACCTATGACGCAGGCGACAAGCTTCCCGAAGACTACAGAAATGCTTTGTTGGATCTTCTTACTTTTCAGGCGGACTCAGAATTTGCCGGTGGGCAGAGGGTACAGGAAAATCTCCAGTATGCCCCGAGACCGGAGGAAGCATATCGGTTAGCCAAAAAGTGTATGGAAGAGATTGGCCACGGCTGGTATCTGTACGCAATACTCGAACCCCTGGGCATAGACGTAAATAGTAGGGTTCAGCACATGGTTCAGAATCCGGAAAATCCTGATCCTAAAAAAGTTCGGATAATCAACGGATTCCGTAGAGAAAATTGGGCTCCCATGTTCGAGCGCTGGGCAGATGTGGCAATGTTTTCGACAGTGGTGACACCGGCTGCGGTAGCTTTTCTGGGTCAGTATAGAGAGTCTTCTTATCTTCCCTGGCGCAAAGTGAGCGAACGCATCTGGCAAGAAGAAAAAGGACACCTCGCCTTTGGAGTCTGGGCATCGAAGCGGGTTATTGAGTTCGGCGGCGAAGAGGGAAGAGCCGAATTGCAAAGTGCTGTCCACAAGTTTATGAGGGTCGGTCTGGGATTTCCGGGACGTCCTGACGACAAGAGCGAACACTTCGCTAAATACTATGAGTATGGCTTGAAAGTGAAGACGAGCCAGGAAGTGCAGGATGAGTATATGGAGATCGTCTCTTCCCGGTTGAAAGATATCGGATTGGAGATGCCGGCCAATGTAGAGCCTGATTATGACATGCGATTCGGTTATGCCGAATCTGCCACGAAAGAGTCGGTGGCTGCGCATTAGCACTATTGCTGGCACTACAACTAGCACTATAAAAGGACTGAATCAGCATGGGAAAAGAGATGGTTCAAGAGTTGAGCCCGGATGATCAAGAGCTGGTGACGCTGCTTGCTTCAGGCAAGGCGATAGATTCTTTGAAGGAAGCGACCAAAACGTATCGAAAACTTTTGACAAGTATCTTGTTTCAGTTTGCGGATTCTCAGTTGGCTGCTTCAAGTGCATTTGCCGGAGCGATGCAGCTTGCCCCCAGTCTCGATAATCGGATCGAGCTAGCTACCATCGTAAAAGACAAACTTGAGATGACCCGGGCAACCCATGGTCTATTGGGTGAACTAGACCTGAATCTCAGAAAGTATTTTTCCTCCCATGACTGGGAGTCCAGGGTCAATCGCCATGCATCCCTTGGTTGCGTGCGCGCATCTTCCGATAAGCGTCTCAACGCTTTGATGTATCCTCTGGAAGGGTGGTGCGATGTGGCAGTATTTACTTATCTCATGTCAACCATGACTTGCATTCAACTGCAAGATTTTGCTGAATGCAGCTTCTCTCCCTGGGCAAAGCTTGCTTCGGGGATGCTTGAAAAATAGAGAGCGCATTGTCAGTTTGGGCTAAAGTTCATTGATGAATCCTGGGATAGCAAGGATGATACGCTGGAGTTGCAGGCATCTATGAACTACTGGTACCAGAAGGTCTCCGAGTGCTTCGGACCGGAAGGCAGTGAAGGTAACAGGCTCTTCCGGTTGTTCAAAATTAAGTCTCTTAAAAATGAAGAGACCCGTGAACGTTGGCATGAATGCATCAAGAACGAGCTAAAGCCTCTGGAATTGGTGGTGCCGGAATGTCGGGAAAAGGTCTAAGATGAAGCAGCATGTTACCGACCCAGAGATGTGCATTCAGTGCTCGGCGTGCGAGATGGCGTGCCCCGAGAAGGCGATTGAGTGCATAGTGGGAAGGTATTGTATCGACAATGATCTTTGCAAAGACTGCGGAAAATGTATTAACGACTGTCCCACCGGCGCGGTGGATTGTTTCATAGAAGTCCAAGCTGTCTACAATCAGGAAGAACAGGCTGGCTGGACCGTACTTCCTGTATCCTGACTTTTCATTTATTGAAACTCAGTTCTGTGAAAAGGGGGATGTGGTCCGAACCCACTGGTGCCAGCGCCTGGCGTTCGGTAACACTTAAATTTCCTTTGTAGAGAATATGATCCAGGGGCAATCCCAAAAGCAAATTACTCAAGGGCATGTTTGCCAGTCGGGTTTGAGTTAGCCAGGTGGCTTGCACACCGAAGCCGATCTGACTGTCTTTGAGTTTTCCTTCTTTTAGAAGATTTTTGAAGTAGGGAGAATAGGAAGTTGAATTGAGATCGCCTGCCACTATTAATGGTGCTTTGGCATCTTTGCAAAATTTGCCGAGATTAATTAGCTGCTGGTTTCTGACTTTGTAGAAGTAGTCATTCAACGGTGCTATCGGATGGGTGTTGACGAGGGTTATCTTCCTTCGATCGAAAACTACTGTACAGAACTGGGTCAACATATAGTCATCGCTGAGTTTGCGAGTCGAGGTATTCTCCAGGGGAAGTTTGCTGTATATACCCAGACCGAAAAAGCCTTCTTCCGGATTTAGGAAGTGGTACCTATACTCGGGAAGAGCTCTTTGAAATTCCGACGACATTGTCGGAGTCAGTTCTTGCAAGCAGATCAGGTCAGGATTCTTTGCGCGAATTGCCGCTAAGGAAGGCTTTGGGTCCAGGTTGAATTTGTTTATGTTTAAACTCATTACTTTCAACGCCGTATTGCTGGAGGCACTTTCGCCCTTAAAATATAGGGGGGCGATATCGGTGAGATTGAGGGCCATACAAATTCCTACCGGTACAAGAAGCCACGGCATCCTACCTAATATCAAAAAAGGCACCGACGCCGCCAGCGCCAGTAAGTAATGAAGTTTGAAGTGCGTTAAAAGCTCCAGGGTTCTTGACTCACTTCCGAAGAGTGCTAGAAGACTGAGAACCGAGACAAACAATACTGGAGTGCCTATCAGCATTTTAAGCAAGAAAAGGAGGATTCTTTTTAGCTTATCTTTTGGATGCGGCTTTTTCGAAGGTGGTTCGGTATTTGTCATTTATGCTTCCAAAGAGATTGTCCCAGATGTCTGTGTAGAATCCGAAATTGGAGTCTATCTCCTTATGGTGTTGGGCATGAAAAGTGCTGGTTGTAAGTTTACTTATTATAGGGATCTTGAGCCAATTGGAAGGAAATGGTTCCACTCCAATGTGTCCCAGGGCACCGAATGTGGCATTGAGCATAAGATAGACTACAATGCCCAGCCAGCTAGCCTTGTAGATGCTCAGGACGATCAGCCACAGGGCGCCGAAGCCAAAAACTTCAAGGGGGCTTAGAACAAACAATGAAAGCGGTCTTGTGTCTTCGAAGCGATGATGGGTACGGTGTACCCAGCTATAAATGCCCGGTAGATGAACGACTCGGTGGGTAGCGTACATCAGGAAATCCATCATAAGAAGGAGGGCTAGTACATCTACAATGCTATACCAGCCGACCTCTCTTGAAATTTGTATGATTCCCAGCTTCCAGAGATACCAGCCGGCGAACGCAACCACGGAGTTCAAAACCACACAGACGATGGAGAGCCATATCTCCCCGGAACTTAGTGGTGCCGGGGCCTGATAAATTCGTCTGGCAGAAAACAATTTGAGCAGCAGTATTCCGCCACCCACGCAGAGGACAAACTGGAGAATGTTCTGCATTAAAAGCCAGAAAAAAGCCAGTTCCGGTGGGAGCTTGGCGAAATAGTCCAGTATTAGATTTACGGTAGACACTGGGAATTCTGCTTCTTCTTTCTCTGTCTCTTTAGTTTAAAAGAGGTCAGGTTGCCATTATAAAGTTTGGGGAGAGGTCTGGCAATTTGCCAGAATAACAGATCAATATATGGGTTGGTTGATTCGCACGCGATCGAAAACTATTGGTATTGAGTATGGTGCTTCATCGGAAAAGATGAGCGATATATCGATCACATATACACGGGTAGGCAAGAAGGTCTTCAAGGTATTTGTTATTGTTCTATTTGAAATTTCTGACGGTAAAATCAGTGGTTCCTTGCTTGATTAATATTGTCTGGATATGCAAAGACGCCTTTTGTGTGCGCCCTTGGCAATGTATCTGCGGATATCTTAAATGTCTTATGGGGTACTTCCATTTGCTTGCCGGTTTGCTATACTGTTATCAAATCGGTGAGCAAACACTTAAATGTTGAATGCGTTGAGCCGAGGGGCCTTACAGAAACATCAGGTTGAATTCGACCAGAAACAAAAGTAAGTGAGCCCGTGTTGTATCTTCTTCCAATTGAAGTGCAGCAAGATACTGAGCTTACCGCAAGTAAGCAAGATTGGACAGTAGCAAAAACACCGCTTGAGAGGGATCTGAGCGGTGTTTTTGTATTTTCTTTTTTCGGCTTTTAGTTCTCAGCTTTCAGCATTAAGATACGCTCCTCAAGCTGGTTCTGCCCATGTCGTGACCCAGTCTGCGCTCCAGTAGTTGTAGTACGCGACTCTTGCAAAGGTGTTTCTTGTCTTTGTTTGTTTGAACCGGGTGATTCGAATTTGTTTGAATGAGAATTCCGGCGATGTTCTCTGCTGCGTTCGGTCTTGCCATTTCCTTCGCGTTTGCTTGCATTGAATCTAGTTTGACCTGGTCGTTCAAGAGGGAGTCAACTTTGAAAGCCAGGGCGGGCAAGTTGTTGCATTTGAGAGCCACGCCTCTTTCAAGCAAGTGGTCCGAGTTTCTCTCCTCCTGCCCAGGGATGGGATTGATGATGATGAAACCTAGCTCTTTGCTGAGAGCTTCCGCCGTGGTTAGACCACCCGGTTTGCCAAGCACCAGATCCGATGCACTCATATATTCATCCACCTGGTGCGTGTAAGGTATTGGATGCACTTTTAATTTGCAAGATCCAGGTAGGCTGGTTTTAAAAACCTCAAGTCTCTCTTTCAGTGCCTGGTTATTGCCGCACATGGCCAGTAGCTGACAGTCGGTTTTAACAGCGGTGAGAGCTTCGATTATCTCTTCGGTTCTTCCTACTCCGTAGCCCCCTGACGACATATAGATAGTCGGCAAATCCGGTGCTAAGCCGAACTTTTCCCGCATCTCTATTTTGTCTTTTCGGACTTTGAATTGTGGTGCCACTGGAATTCCTGTGACATGAATACTGCTCTTGTCAAATCCCAGCCTGTGGAGATGCTCTCTAGTCTCTTCCAGGGCTACAAAATAGTTGGAATAGTGGCGACAAAGCCACATGGCGTGAATGTCCATGTCGGTGACAACCACGGACAGATTTGATTTGAGTCTTTTCTTGCAGATAAGGTAGGAGATTATTTCCGCCGGAAGAAAGTGCGTACAGACAACATGTTCCGGCTGTTCTTTTTCCAGTAGCCTGATCAGGGGAAGGCTGTTCAGTCTATCGATGGCAAGCCTCCGCTTTTCGTCCTTCCAGGGATGGTCCGCGTAGTCATAGAGAAATCCCAGCAACTCCGGTAGAGCGTTTACCATCTCTATATAAGCGTCGCAGTATACTTTCCGGAATGCCAAATTTGTATATTCCAGGGCATCTTCATGGCGTACCGATACGCAAGGATAGCTTTCTTTAAAAGCACTTTCCAGCGCGCGGGCTGCGCTAATATGACCGGCGCCGGCGGAAACTGACAGAATGAGCACATCTTTCATGGTTTTAAAATTTCCTCCTGATTAAACCATGGTGACAGGTTGTAATGGGGGAGTGTAGGGCGCCGATACAGTTAATGAACTATGAGTAGACCGGAGTTTAAATGGGGGGCGGGTAAAAACCGGTAACCGGGGCATGGTTATCAAAATTGGCATATAATTAGGGCGTCGAGATTTTTATGTCTCGACTTCAGTTTCCCAACAACGATCCGGAACTATGAAAAACAAAGCTCTATATATAGGAATATCCTCTTTATTGCTGCTGAGCACCCTTGGCGGGGCTGCCGGTGCTAAATCCAGCGAAGCCAGGACGACGAACAGAAGCAACCTGATAGCTGCCGCTCCGGCTAAAGACAATTCGTCGGTGACCAAGAAAGAGTTTAAAGTTGGGTCTTTCGACACGGTCAATATAAAAGGCGGATTCCGGGCTATTTTGAAGCAAGGCTCTGGCCCGAAAGTGGTGGTCGAGTGCAATAAAAATAGTTTGGAGAAAGTGAAAGTGGGAGTGAAAGACGGAGCACTCAATGTTTATACCGCTCCGAATTTCAACGCCAGCGCTGCTGCTCTGGAGATAACGACTCCAAAGTTAGCTCGACTGAACACCTCTGGTTTTGTAACCGCCAGGGTGCTCCAGTACAAAGGTGGCAACCTGGAGATAAACGGACACAACAGTAGCACGGTCGAGTCAACCGGCTCCGTGGACAAACTGCTGGTAAGCTGTGATGGTAAAGCCTATCTGAATCTCAACAAGCTCATTTCCAAAGAGTGTGTCGCGAATGTGGCTGATCAGAGTTTTGCCAAGCTTTATGCTTCCAATACCATTAGCGCCAGTGCTAAGGGTAAATCGGTAATCAATGTCTCCGGAAATCCTCGGGTTCTGAAGAAGAACATCGCCAGCACCAGCTTTTTCAAAGTGAACAAGTAGGACTCGGTCCGGTTAGAGTCTCGGGTCTACAGTAGCAAGCTCGGATAGTTCCTCCTCGCGACTGATGAGATTAGTCGCTGGTCAGATCATTCTCTTTGAATGGTTTTATAGAAAGGTAATACTCTTTTCGGGCATCAACGGAGACAAGTTCCTTCTCCGGATAGCGGAGCGCGGTGAGCTGTCCTCCGAAAACGCATCCCGTATCAATGTTAATAGTTCGGTTTTTCCACTGGGCTACTCCGACTGGGGTGTGTCCATAGACGACCATGGCTTGACCCTGGTAGTCCTTAGCCCATTCATATCGAACAGGGAGACCATATTCGTCCGTTTCGCCGGTGGTATCACCGTAAAGGGCAAAGTTTCTAACTCGGCTGGAAGAGCGGCCCTGATAACGAGCTTTCATCCCGGCGTGGCTGACCACTAAATTACCTCTGTCCAGGACTAGATGACTGACCAGGCTTTCTATGAACTGTGCCACTTTTACTTTGAATTCGTCGCTATGATTTTCTAGTTGCTCCAGGGTTTCGGCTAGTCCATAGGCAATTTTTACGTTTCGACCCTTGAGTCTTTTCATTAGTTTCACATCATGGTTTCCTGGAACACATATGGCATCTCCGTTTTCAACCATGTTCATAACTAGGCGGAGAACTTCTGGAGACTTTGGTCCTCTATCCACCAGGTCCCCAAGGAAGACAACTTTCCTTCCTGTTGGTGCTTTGACCTTGGTATTCATATCCGTACCTGTAATCTCATAGTTGAGTTTTGAAAGGAGTGATACCAGTTCGTCAAAACAGCCATGAATGTCGCCGATTATGTCAAACGGCCCTTGATCTTCACGCCGGTTGTTCTGAAGTTTGGTTCTACTGACGGTGGCGTTGTCGATGGATTCCAGATCCTCCAAAACAAAAACATGCCGGAAGCCTTCCTTGCTAAGTTTAGAAATTGACTTGTCTAAAAGTTGCTTCTGGCGCTGGATAGCATGGGTGTCGAAGTCTCTATCGAGACGTTCTTTGTTTCGTTCCTGGCATAGACTTTCCGGCACATTCAACACTATAGCCGAGGCGAAGCAGTCATTTGCCTTCGCAATTTTTACTATCGAATGACGAGCATCTTCTTGAATGTTGTTGGCGTCTATCACCGTTAGCTTGCCTTGCGATAGACGTTTATGAATAATATCTTTGAGTCCGCCAAATCCGTTAAAAGTAGCTTCTTTTGAGGCTTCTCCGGGGCTGTTCAGCGAAAGACCAGATTCAGGTGAGACTACTTCGCTGGGTAGAAAGTGTCTGGACGCGAAAGTGGATTTGCCAGAGCTTGAAACCCCTACCAACGCTATCAGACAGAACTCAGGTATTCTAATTTCCACTCTCTTAATCGACATTGAAAATATGGGAACCGTCTATTATATCAATCGCCTGCATTAGATTTTTTGTGATTTGATCTTTGTCGTAAATTATAAAGTCCGCTGTGAATTCGGCGTTGTCTGCGATCACCGCGCTAATATTGAGCAATATTTGATAGCGAATCTCCGGGTCTGAAACTTTCTTCTTGTCGAACGCCACCACTATTACGATGTATGGGATTTCTGCAAAGGCATGGACAACTTTCCGAACAGCCCAGGCGGACTTTACCGAAGGTTGATCGGATATGGATTTGCGAATAGTTTCAATCCCCATACTATTCAGCCCATGTTCGATAAACGTGTCGGTCTTTGATACGCCTTGCCGCTCCACTTTGCTTTTATAATACTCTTCCATCCAGTCTATTAGCTTTTCTTCGTACTGTCTGGCTTTGTCCTCTTCGTTTCTGGATTTGTGGAATCCATAAAGCATTTGACCGCAGTCATAAAATCGAGAGCGATCTAATTTGATGGCGGTTTCAAGATGATTTACACAGTCTGGATCTTGTTTGTCATAGAGACACTGACCATATACTTGTCTCAAGTAAGCGTCATCGGGGTTCATCTCGATCGCTTTGAGAAAGTAAGGTCTTGAGCTGTCAAAGCCGCTTACGACCAGTGAATTGTAGGCACAATTGGTGGCGTCTTCCTTGGTGAATTCTGGGTTGTCGATTTTTGCGATAAGCTCCTCAAGGGATTTCTTTGTGGAAAGATAGTTCTCGTGCCGTTCTTGCCAGTAGTCTTTGTAAGCTACTTTGTATTCATCGTCGAGTTTGGCGCACAGCTCTTCGCCTCTGTCAGGAAAAAGCCTATCGAAAGCCGGATCGTCGATAACGCACAATTCATCTATGTGTTTATGGGCGTACTCAGGAACTTCCTCCGGTTGAATTTTAAGAATGGCGGCGACCCTATCCCTGGTGCAAGGATGGGAGTCCTCGTAGTTGGTCTCTTTGTTGAAAATGTCGCGTAACCAGCCCTCTGCGTCCTGTTTCTCTATCTTCCCTTTGAGAGCATGGGACATGCCTGCGTAAACCGCCGGTGGCTCCGGTGTAGAGAATCGGTCGCCCACATTGGACCAGTATTTTGTTTCAAGGAAGCGATCTTTCAGGTCCATGGAGAGAAATGTTTTGGCTGCCACATCGGGTCCAACCAGCTCAACACTTCCCAGGTCGGCATTGTACTCCTGCTCTCTACGGTAAGGGAAAGTGTAGGATTCCAGCAAAGGTACATACCAGTTGAAGAATCGTGTAAACAGCACAGTCGCTAAGGAGTTGTCTCTCTGGAGGCTTTGCATCAACTGGTACCATACACCTTGCACGCGGTAGATCCACGCGTCCTTAGCTGAATGTCCTTCCGCCAGGTGTCCCATCTCGTGCGCGAGAATTGAGCGCATCTCGTCATAGGAACAGGTCTTCAGAATTTGGATGCCGAGAATGAGATAGTTCTTGTGCCATCCCAGCAAACCGAGCCGTGCTCGCTGGGTGACAGCGGCGTTGAAGTCCGGCACCAGTTGAATCTGATGTACTTTCGGAGCACTTATGTGCGTGGCGATCTCGTTCACCATTTCATAGAGTCGAGGAAATTCTTTTTTCTTGAGAGGAAAACCATCCACCGGTGGGGCCTTGACCCAGAAAGATCGAAAAACAACTCCCAACACAAGCAACAAGGGAATGCCCAATTTCAGGGCGAGGAAAGGAAGCTTGATAAGAAGCACGAAGGTGAAGAGCGTAAATGTAATTAAGACCAACACCGCAAGAGCGATATACGCGTAGCCCAGGCAGATTAAAGCTGCCACTCGAATGAAAAATTTCTGGGGATCTTCCTGGAAAAGTTTGGTTATCTTCTCCATCTTTTCGTTGTATTCATCTCTGGACTTTCTCAGGTCTATATCCTGCTCGCCTTTTCCGCGGAATCGATAGGTGATGACTAGCAGAATGACAATGGCAAGAAATAGGATGCCGCCTATATAGGATAGTTGCCCTACATGGTCGTCGTGGGTTGTCCTGTTGTCCCTGGCGACTTGCTGGCTGCTGTAGGTGTTAACGCTCTCTTTTGCGTTTGTCTTTTGGTTCAGCCTGGCGATTTTTCCTTGCTCTGCTGCCAGTCGGCGGTCGACAGCTTTGAGTGTCTCACCAACAGCGTTGGCGAAGTTGCCACTGGCGGCCTGGGGGTAAAAGTATCGGGGAAGGTAGTGGTCATTTACCTCGGAGTTGGTAATGCCTTTGCTCATCAGCGACTGACCGACATTTACATTCAGCTGCCTTCCATGGACATCGATAATAAAGAGGATGTCGTTGCTTTTGGGTTTCCAGCTGGTCAGAATCTGTCTGGATAACTGGACAATATTGCCTCCTGAGTGATCTTTGGGTAGAACAATCACATTTGCCGGATAAGAGAGACCCTTAAGTTCGCTTTGTAGCTTTTCCCCGGGCACTTTTCCAAGAACGTTGCCCGGGTCGATTAGTGTGGATTCTGAAGGTCTGGTACTGGGAAGGTAGTCCGGGAGTTTATTGCCCATAAATTTCTGTTTCTCATCTGACCATTGATAGGTGAGAACCGGAGTTCTAAATATAAGGCGCCAGATAATACATACCCAGGATAGTGAAATTCTTGAATTAGATGGAAAAGCTCATTTATTGTGGCTCAGCGCTTCCGCTCTTTCGATTCCCAAATTTTGGATGGTTCCGGTGTGGGTTCAATCATCTCGACCTTGGGTGCTCGCGATTTTAGTTGACGAGCCATTTCCGGATCATCATTTTCGATTCTATCGCCGCAATTTATGGCGGAGATAGCGGGTTTGCCTTGATACTCAATAGTTTTGTAGGAGAAAAACTTCTTCTTACCTTTCTTATTAGTAAATGAGTGGTATGACTTGAAACCTACTATCTCTCCTTCTTTCCGAATAGCAATCCCGGGGCTGTAGTTGCCGTTTCTATAGTGATCGGCAAAGAACGGTATAACCGATTCCACCAGATAAGAGTCCAGATCTCCGTCGGCATCCTCCACTTTTGGAGTTAAATACGTCTTTGCCTTTTCCAAATCTCCTGCAACGAGAGCTTTTGTCAGTTTCATGTCAGCCATGGCGAATGAAGTCACCTTCGGCATCCACTTGTTCTTTTCCTGAATAGAATTCGGAGAGATTTTCTCTTTTGATTCACCAGATTTTGTCTTTGCAGGAGATTTATGGAGATCGTACTCTTTCACTCCGGCTCCTTTGCTTGTGGGTTCTGCTCCACTGCTTTGAGTTCCATTGCTTTGCGCTTTTGCCGTGTTGGGCTCGCCCGGCAAGAAAACAATTGCCGCGAACAAAGCGGGAGCACTAGCAATAAGCATCGTAACTTTGGATAGGTTAGTATTGTATATGGTATTCATATGAGTCTAAGGACTAACGGGGCGATTAGGTTTGTCTCCACGAGTAAATAATATAGTAGTTTAGTAGCAGGCAAGTGAACCGAGGGTGCGACAATGAACTTTAGGAGTTCTTTCTTCCATACCTGTCTGGCAACTATGATTATTCTAACCGGCCTGGGTTGGATTTACAGTCATTTCCCTACTGGCTGGTACGTAGAAACGCACCCAATTCAACTTCTTTTCGCTTCGGCTACGATTTGTCTCTGGGCGTTGCAGCTATCTTTGCTTTTCCCTCCGCTAATTTTGGTTCCGGGCTTTGCCATCTGGGGGATAGTCGCCAGGCGTCCGAAGGAGAAATCTTTAAGGCTGGCATCTCTGGCGATTCCTCTATTGCCTGGGCTGTTGATGCCTGTCTGGGGCGCTTATTGCTGGATTCATCAGCCGGATAGCATCATCAATGCTCAAGCAGATGTTTGGAAAGAACAAGTTTTATCTGATTTGTTTCAGTTCTCATTTGTTCTTGTCATTGGCGTGCTGATCTCTGTCCTCGTATCTAAGCGTTGGGTGGGTGAGCGTATGTTTGCTTTCTCCGTTCTGGCGCTTCAATTCTTCTTTCTGTTTGAGCTGGTTTCAATGGCTAGTATGCCTGTCACCGGTCGCTGGTTGTAGGATGTCTCGCGCTCGGTGCTTTTCGTATGTCTATCGAGTCCAAAGACGCTTTGGGCTATCGCAATTTGTGTGTAAACTCCTTAAGCACCGGTAATGCTCGCCCCATGGTCGTATAGATAAAATAAGGGCATGGAAATCATCAATATAGCCGCATATAAATTTCTATCGAGTGAGGACTGCCCAAGCTGGCAAGAAGCCCTGCAGGAGCGCTGTGATGCGCTTGAATTGCGAGGTACGATTATTCTCGCTAACGAAGGAATAAACATAGTCCTGGCAGGTGCAAGAGAATCCATAGACGAGATGGTGCAATTTATGAAGACCGCGCCTCTTTTCGGGGGCGACCTGGCAGATCTCGATATCAAAGAGAGTGTTTCCGATTACAAGCCATTTGGCAAGATGGTAGTTCGAGTTGCCCGAGAGATAATCACTATGCGCGTTCCGCAGGTTGATCCCCGCAAGTCGCGAGCGCCCGTTGTCGATTCGGAAACTCTGGATCGCTGGCTGGAAAAAGGCTGTGACGACGACGGCAATGAAGTGGTTATGTTGGATACAAGAAACACCTATGAGACCGATATCGGATCTTTTGAGGGGGCTATAAAGCTAGAGATAGAGCGGTTTAGCGAGTTTCCCGAAGCTGTGCGCAAGCAGTTGGAAGAAGATAAAGGGTTGAAGAACAAAACCGTTGTCTCTTTCTGCACAGGCGGCATTCGCTGTGAGAAAGCCGTTCTTCTTATGAATGAGATGGATATGCCAAGAGCCTATCAGCTAGAAGGCGGCATATTGAAATACTTTGAGAAGACAGGCGGAAAGCACTGGGACGGTGAGTGTTTCGTGTTCGATGATCGTGTTGCTGTGGACAAGAGTCTCAATGAAACAAAACAGGATTATCCCCGGCATATTGGACCCAGGGATACTATGAAGTAGGCTTCAGAGACTCAGTATCATTTTTCTGTTCCCGGTCGTTTAAGCTCTCTTTGTCTTTGTCCTTTTGGGGCGCCAGCTTTAAGAATTCAACTGCGCTATCAATCCAGGTCTTGCTCAGAACTTTATCTTTTCCTGAGTTAATTGAATGAAGAATGATCTCGGCACCCCGGGCGCCTTTTTCTTTTGCTTCGAGCGGAGCACAGTAGCTTATTTCATCTTCGTTCTTGAACTTGGGCAATAAGGCTGACTTCGAATATTGTTCTTCGGTAAATTCTTTCGATTGAATGCTGCTCATATTGCCAGGGGGAAAATCTATAAGCGCAATTTTGCCTTTCCCGGACATAACTATGGCGCGGTCTCCCGACGGCGATATGTCGAAGTAATCACAGTACTCATTGCTTGAGTCAATCATTTTTGTTATCCCCAGGTGTCTGTGAGGATCCATCATATAGAGAGAGTGAGTAGATGATGTTTCGCCGATGCTTGCCGGCAAGGTTTGAGCCGGGCTCGTGAAATATAGTCTGCAGTCTTGACTCCATTTTAAAAAAGACTTGCATCTCGGGCTTTCTCGTCTTAACGAGAGGCCTGTGAGAGCAATTGGTTCGCCCTTCAAATCCTTTTGAATATTGCCTTCTACCTTCAAAATATAGACTAAGTTTCCGCTCTCATAGGCGAGGATACTGTGCTTGGGGCACCAGGCAATGCCTTCTTGTACATCATCCTCTATCAGCTCTTTTGTTTTACCGTCTCTGGAAACTAACAATAGACTGGATAATTGTTTGCTCCAGGTGTCGGCCAGCACCAGAGCCAGGATTTTACCGTCCGGCGAGACTGCCATAGCTTCAACTTCTTCACGGGTTTTATGCAGCAGGGGACCTGGCTTTAGTCTGTTCTTCTCTATTTGATAAGAGCGCACTGAGTAAACAAAAGAGTTCCAAGTATCAGGTTTGATCACGGTGGATTTCATAATCGTTTTTAAAAGGGCAGGATCCACAGAATATATGTATGTCAGAAGATCTCCCGGCCGTATGCCTTCTATAAGCTCTTTCTTCTCATCTTCACTGATTGAAAACTCAGAAGATGTCGCGTTTAACTCCTTTCCATGCTTAATTAAAAAAGATGCCGACTTCTCTATCTTCTTTATCTCGTCTTCCGAAACAAAAGGTTTTAGTCGTCCCCAATCTTTGATGTCTTCTTTGGTGGCAGCTACCAGAGTTTTGCTGTCCGGTGCCCAGGCTATTGCGGCCGTACCTTCTAAAACAACATCGGAAAGCTCGCCTTTGTCATTGATCAGGCGTAATCCGTCTGAAGCTTCTAGAGAGCCAATTTCACCATTCGGGGCCCAGGACAAGCGGTCAACAGGTTTGTCACCGCAAGAACAGAGCGAGAGAGCGAGGGGGATCACTAGAAGCGCAAGCAATTTTTTAAACGAGAAGAGATTCGTGTTGTTTTTCATGTTCATGCTCTTGTTCTTGGTTTATAAATGATAGCAGCCTTCCATTATTCACTGTTTTGAGATTCTGTTGTTTAGAAGGGTTTTGTAGGCAAAGCAGTGTCTATCTACGAAGTATTGTTTTTATTTGTGTCGTAAGTAGGTCTGGCAGGGTTTTGAGTTTCGAGAGCCGGGAATAACAAATCCGATGGGGCTGGTATTGGTTGGCTATACACTGGTGTATAGAAGTGAGAACATATACGAAGAAAGAGGGAATTTCATTCCCTGTACATGACGTCGTCCCGGAAACCATCAAATTCCCAACTGTTAGAACTTCAGAGTCTATTGAAGGGCTGTTGCAGAAGAGCGATAAGCCCGGCAGCAATGATGACCAGAGAAAAGTCATTTATTGCTCTGACTACAATTCTGTAAGTCTGGAAGGTGTCGAGGCTCATCCTTTGATAGCCGCTGTACATTCGGCATTCAGTCAGCATCTTCCCCTGGTGCTCTTTCCGGATATCCTATGGACAGCGATTTTGCAGGGCTTCTCTCAGCATATTCGTTTAAATGGAGAAAAGTATAGAGACTTATTGGTCAATCATAAAGGGCGAATGCAGCTAACCATAGACGTATCCGATCTTTATGTCGACTCTCCGGAAAGTGCCTGGGATATGGTAATCGAAGGATTAGCGGAACAGCTTCATCTCCATTCTCGCAATGAAAGTGAGGCGCTTATATCGGATTTTAGCACCACCACTGTGCATGAAAGATTGGCTTCATCGGTTGTATTGCTGGATGCTTACCAGTCCTATTTTGAGTACTGTGTAAGATGCATGTGCGGTATTCCTGAGATAACATTGACCGGACTACCTTCCGATTGGATAAAGCTTCGAGCCAAAGTGGAATTGCTCAGCGAATTCGACCTTGAGTGGTGGCTTCCTTCGGTCAGGATTGTCTGCGATCAATTCGTGCGAGCCGCTTCCGGGGATGTGGATCTCAGATTCTGGCAAGGTATATACAAGAAGATGGAAGTCTACGGAGCCGAACTGCTGAATGGCTGGCTCCTTAAGTTGATACCATATGTGAAATCACACAGTACTGGTACATGTAGGCATAGGAATCCGCTCTTGACCGATGATACATGGGTGGAAGACCTGGATCTAAGTGATCCTATGGTGCGCATGCAAACAAGACCCAGCGGATTGACCAGCGACAGGTTGCCCAGTGGTCTGGCTATGGTTCCCTTTACTCTTATAGAAGAGGGCAAAAAACACCATATGCAGTTGCTGGGTGGATTCACTGGAGTAATCCAAGATGCTGAGACTCTGGAGATTAAGCCAAGGCTTGGGTGGGCAGTTCGGAAAGCGCCTCCGATTGACTGTGCTTTTATAGACCTGCCGGAGGATTGTAAGGTAAGACCGCCTCTTTGTGTTGAAGACTACGACATTTATGTGGATAAGCTGCTAGACACAGGTAGCTGGTCCCGAGAGCTGATTAGCGGCGATATCCTGCGATTTTATCGGGAGACTAATGGTTTTCGCTACCATGATCTGAGGGTCTATGGATTGAAGGAGGTCTTTTATTTCCCTATAGCCGAGGACTCGGAGTTCGGAATCAAGTGGCTTCGAATAGGTGAGTATGATGACGGCACCCATCTGGCATTGGAGACAAACTTCGACAGCCAGGGGGTTTATCATGTGAGTCGACATGGAGCTTATCTTCTCGCTCCCTCGTTCAGCGACTTCATGCAACATCTCAAAGCAGGAAAGAGATAGAGGCGCTTAACTTTTTGCTAGTCGCGCTTCAAGTCTCACCGCAAGTCTAACCGCACGTACAACTGCGATTCTTAATTGACTTTGCTGTCTTTGCTGCCCAGGTTCAAAGTGCCCATCTTTACCTTGGGAGTGATAGCTTTGACTACCGGAGCGATGGAGTTGGCCCTGGCGTTGAGATTGCTGTTGGCGCCTTTGTTGCCCAGGTAGTACTGGACATAGGCATATTTGCGCAGGTAGGGAGCCATGTGCACCGAACGGCTGCCGTGGTTCCTCTCCGCTAGATGAATAGCCTGGGAAAGCACTGAAGCTGCTGAAGAAAATCTTCTCTGGTCCGAGTAGAGACAGCCAAGGTTGAATAGCGCCCACTGTTTGTATAGCGATTTGGAATTGGCGTACATGGCGTTGGCTCTCAGATAAAGCTTTTCGGCTTCTCCATATTTCTTTTCTCGAATCAGGCACTTAGCCAGTTTGTTCATTCGCGAATAGATCTGGGGATCGCCTGGTTGCAGGATCTTTTCCGTTATCTCAAGGGAGTCGCGGTAATAAGATTCGGCTTCGGCTAAATCTCCCTTGCTCTGGTAGAGCGTAGCCAGGCTGTCATAGGAATTCGCCAGAGACAGGTGCTTCTTACCGAGTACTGTGGCTTTGATATCCAGAGCTGCTTTGAACAGTCGGTCGGCGGTATCGTAGTCCTTCCGAATTCGATACTTCTCTCCCAGGGCGTCGCAGGTGACGGACCACTCTATCAGAGGGGTCCGCATGGAGGGAGCGGCGGTGCCAGCCCAGCCCTGCAGAGGTTGTCCTTTCCCCAGGGTGAGTTTGCCGGATTTTTGATTGCGCTGCTCGCGAATTTTGCCTTCCACGAAATCTAGAATATCGCTGGTGAGGGCGTCGGCTTTCGTGTCCGTGCCGTAGTCCAGGTAGAATTTGACCAGTTCTCCCATGGATATGAGGAGATCGCCGGCGTCGCCGTCCATGGCTATGTCTTTAAAAGCAAGCTCCTCTTCGAGATAGGGTTCTGCTTCCGAAAACCGACCTCTAATAGTGAGCAGCCTGCCCAGGTCACCAGCGCTCTCTGAAATGCGATTGTCGTGGGGATTCAACTTTCTGGCTTTGAGCACAGCTTTTTTAAGGGTGCGCTCGGCTTTTCCGTATTCGCTCAGGGTCAGGTGTTCTTTGCCTTTTTTCTGTAAGGCCAGCCATTCTTTGACTTCAGGTGGATCTCCGTAGAATTCCGCTAAGTCGTCAGCCCTTGCGTGGGCTGGACCTGTGATCAATGCCAGACCGAGGACAAGCACGCCTGCTTTTATGCTGGTGGCGGTTCTTCCGGTTAATATTCTTGCTGGGGATTCTTTTTTGCGCATGTCAGTATTTTAACGGATCAGCCCCAAACTTTAGGAAATAAGATTCAAAGTATTAGTTAAGTTACAGTTTATTGGGCGTTCAGCCCGCTCCTCTAAGTCTTTCTGTTCTGCCGTCGAGTCTTAATTGGGAGAGAAGGAGCGGTCTACTAAGAATGAAATTCCCATGGAAAGATGTGACTATCTTGGCTGTATGGTTTGATATGGTGGCGCCAGTAGTGCTTGGGGGTGAAGTTGTTGGATGGTATTGAAGGTGGTGGTGTGTGCTCTGTTTGAGAAGTCTTGAATTTCGAAGCGCGGCATTGTAATATTTGCATCCATCTGCTTTGGCTATTGGTCCTGCGTGAGAGCTGTGAGGTTGCTTGAATTTTAAATGAAGTGGGCGATTATCATCTCAATAATGATTGCTGTTTTCGGCTTTATTCCCGGGATGGGTTTGCCGGGAGCGCTGGTCATGACAGTGGCTAATCTGTGCATCTCTCCTTTCCACAAACTCCAGTGCATGGAGATGAATCAAGCCTGGGGAGCCGCTTTGTTTGCTACCTGGATCTTTCCTGTTTTTATTCCATTCGCTTACTATGCCGGTTTTAAGAAGATTCCAAAGAAGTTCAAATATCGCAGGTATGCGGTTTTCTTATTCGTACTCTTTGTGGGCTCACTGGCTACCGCCGGGTTAGTGGAGATGAAGTCAAAAGCTGAGAAAGAAGCAGCAAAGAATAAACCCTTCTATTACAAAATTGAGAGGCCCTTTAAGAGGGTTCCCAGGTAGCATATCGGCTAATTTCAGGCAGCTTGCGGCATACTAGGTTAGAATGATTCGAATTCCAACCTGGAGAGAGATGATGCGATTCCCTAAATTGTCTGGTATCAAGGATTCATGCGGTTACAGCGTTCTTTTGTGTCTTGCGCTCTCTTTTGCGGTGTCTCCCGTGTCCGCTTACAACATCTCATTGAAGTCAGGGGGGCGCATAAATCTCGATAATAGCCTACAGGATTACGAGGAGAGTACTTTAGCCTCGATCTCCGGGAGGCTCAAAGAGGTAAAAGCCCCCGATAATTCCGGGTTCAGGTTTGAGTTTGACGAGAGCGGCAAACTAAAAGATGTTGTTTTTCTTGCGCCTCGTCCGGAGGACGCGGTCCAAAAGGATATAAGAGACAAGTTGCAGGGTTTTGTGGCAGGACCTGTTCCCGGCACAATTACCGATTCAACTCTCACTCTGGAAATTGATTTTAAGGAGTTGGCTTCGGGCAACTTCAGAAGACGACGGATAAGCGTTGGCGGTGGACACGGCGGGCGCAGCATCAGGGGCGCCGGCGGTAGTGTTTATATCTCCGGCATGGGCTCATCTTACAGACGATCCGGTGTTGGCTCACAGACCCCTGGCGGCACCTCTTCCGGGCAGAAAAGGAAGACCACGCCATATTCCGGAGAGGACAGAAGTTTCGAATCTAAGCTGAAGCGGCTATATGAGGAGATTGATATCCCGGAGTTCTCGGACCGAGGTCGTGCCAGCGGTGGTGAAGAGCTTGATGTTGATCAGTTGACTACCCTGGCTGCCGATCGCAAAAAACGAGGGCTTACTTACGCGGCTGCCACCATATACGCACTGCAAGCGGAGAGATATCTGCGCAAGGGAGAGAAGGTGAAAGCCCGGGAATCCCTGGAACTTGCCACCGGCCTTGCGTCTGAATTGAGCAAGCAGGAGAAGAACGCTTTCGTTTATATTCTAATTGGGCTTGCCCGTCGTACTACTATGCCTTCTATTATTCCATCGGATCGTAGCTCTTCATACAGGATATTTGTGGATGGTGCCCAGAAGATTGTAGGATCAGGAAGCGATATAGATCCTGCTGTGAAGCTCCTCTTGGCGGAGTCGAAGTATAGTCTTCAATCGGTGAACTCGGGACGCGATGAGATGATCGCCCAACGAAGAAAGATACTAAATCTGGTGTTGGAGCAGAGTCCGGTGGATGAGCGTCAGGTTTTGAGAGCCTATAGACAGCTGGCAGAGCTGCTCACAAAAGAGGAAGAGTTGCCGGAAGCGTCATCTATTTTGACTCAAGCTCTGGATTATTTGCAGAAGAACTTTCCCCGGGACTCCCTGGCTAGAATTCCTGTGCTTCTCAGTAAAATGAAGGTGGCTGAAGCCCAGAGTCTCTCTGACAAGAGCACAGGTGAGATTGTCGAGATGGTGGAGAACTACGCGCCAAACTTTACTCCCACCAGATTCGCGGGCAGAAACTCCTACGCAAATGCTGCCCTGGGCGCGTTGAGAGGTTATCTATACGCTTTCCGTTCTCAAAAGCCGGGCGGTAGTTCCCGGGTGCGCAAAGAGAATAGGGAGAAGATCGCAAGAGCTTATTATCTGTTGCTGCTCAAAGTGAACGGCTATAACCAGAGTGCTTTTCAATCGCTTGCCGAAGTCCTCAAGGAAGAAGGCAAAGAAGAGCAGTTAGTCGGTTTGTACAAAGAGACTATTGCCTTTCTTTCTGATTCGCCGAACAAGCGATATCAGCGTTCCGCCGAACTGTTACGCAAGTACTATTCCCATGAGCTTCTTGCCCAGGGTAAGGAATCGGAAGCGGCCAGGCAGAGCAAAATATTGAACAAGGCGGAAAAGGCGCAAAGTGAGAGTCGCATCTCGCTCAATAAGAATAAGCTCTCGGAACTGGAGAAGATGAAAAATCCCAAGCCGTGGCAGTTGGTCGGCAGGCGGGTTAGTCTCTGTCTTGCTTACATAGAATCTGGAGAGTTAAGCGACTTGGGAAACCAGATGACAGCGATAGAGAAAGCGCTTCAGTCAAAAGAGGTTAGCAACGCTCCTGCTGGATCCTCAGAGCTTTATACCGTTAATAAGCTTTTGAAAGAGGTAGTGGAATTGGATGGGGCAGATAGATACTTGCCCGTTCTTAAGGGAATAATCCGCAACTTTGATGCTAATACTAATCATGGTATCAGTCTCAATCCCTTTATGGGAGAGCGGCCAAGTTCTAAGAACCAGAAACTGAAAGATGAGCTGGGAGATTACATTTACGAAGTTAGACTGAAGCGATTTAACGATAAGAGAGAGTTCGACCTCAGGTGGCTCCCGAGTATGGTCCGGTTTGCCGAGGACAAGAAGCGATATGCCGATGCCAGTCGTTTTCAGGAGCGATATCTGTCGACCATCGCCTCCAATGTGCCCGGCAGCGAGTCCCGTGAGACAAAAGGAAAGTTCGAGTTAGCGAGACTGCTTCTTTTGGCTGGCGAAAAGAAAAAAGGGGTGAAAACTTACGAAGAGGCTGCGGCTACTTTTAAGAAGATAGATTCGGATGGCTGGCATAGAGCATTCGTCTCTCCGCTTTTAGCGCGATTGTCCGAGGACTTCACGCGCTTGTCTCTTCTAGACCAGGCCGATGATGCTCTGTTGAAAGCCTTCTCTTCGGCTAGAACCACCCGTGGTTTCCTTCCGGGTAGCAGTGATTATGAAAATGCCATCGACGCGCTGGTGAAAAAGTACATGGAGACAAGAAAGTTCGAGAAAATCCCCCCACTGTACGCAGCAATCATCAAGGAATTGCCTCCGAGTCTCTCCAGCGGCTATAGATTGCGACTTGCCCGTGAACTTTTGAAAGTTAGCCTTGCTGACAAAGCCAAGAGTGAAACATGGATGAAGTCTGCAGAAAAGAGTTTTGACGGAGCCATAGAATCCATCGCTTCCACAAGCGGCAAGTCCAGTTACAACTATAAAAAGGCGGTCAGGGACTGGGTGGAAGTGCTGGATAGAAGTGGATACGCGGATGAAGCCAAAGCCAGAGAAAAGCTATTGCTCTAGTTCTCTTCCAGCATTCTGAGCATCCTGCCTTTTTGCTCTATGTCGGCGACTTTTACTTTCACGTCGGGTCTTCGGGATGTGAAAATCCTTCTGTAGAAAGTATCAATCTTGTCGTTGTTGACCACCGACAAAATTTTTAGCGTCTTAATCTGGGTGAACGAGAGAAACTGTTCTCCGGTGCAAGGCGTATGATTCATTCGCAGTGATGATATCGGCAAATCCAAGATGGTGTTGTATGCTCCTGTAGAAACTCTGCACTCTAATATTTCCAGGCGTTTTAAATTTGGCAATGTGGTCAGGATGTCGGCCAGCCTTTTGTCAAAAATCACTTTTGAAAATTTTGTGGTGGTTATATTTTTGCATCCGGAAATCGGCATTAATTCTGTATGGATGAAGGTGTTGTTCGAACGAACGTAGAGATAACTTATATGCTTTAGAGCCGGAATACCCCTGAAAAAATCAGGATTAACACCTTCGAAGGAGACTTCGATAGTGTTGAGTAGCGGCAGCTGTCCAAGTTGGGCAATTCCCTGGGCAGTGATACCGGGGGCGGAGGCGAAATAAATGGTTTTAAGTTTTTTGAATTTTCTAAGATTGCTCAGTCCCTGGTTTGTCAGTGATGGGCAGTAAAGAATAATCTTCTTCAGGTCTTGCCCATTGATATGCTTGAATCCATCACCTGTGATTGTTTTACTCTTTATGTTCAACATCTTAAGAGACTGGTTTTCCTCTCCCTTTTCCGAGATTTTAGCCAGGTCGCTGTCGGTCGCTTCGATAATCTCGACCATGCCGAATTTGTCGGGTCTTGAACCTCTATCTACCGCTTTTATGAGGATGTTTTCGGCTGTTACGTCCAGCTCTTCGTTTGACATGTTCTGGTTGAATGGAAAAGCTTTCTTCTCCGTAACTGTTTGGGATGGAACCGCCTGAAATGGATCGAGCGTTTGATTCTCTCGTTTGAGAGTGTCGATAACGCTTAAGTACCTGTCGGAGGCAACGCTGGGTTTCTTTAACACTTTCTTCCTCGTTTTTGAATTGCTGCCCTGGAAGAAGAAAATAGCCACCATGCCGATAAGCAGGATGGAAGCGGTGACTGCCAAAAGAAGTGTCCCGGGTCGTGTTCTTCTTCTTTTCGAATCAGGAGACTCAAGTTCTTGATCTTCGTTTTCAATTTGAGTATCGGTTAAATTTGAGGTCTCACCCTCTCTTTCAATCTCCTCCAGTGATGAGAGGAATGACTCCATCGATTGCGGTCTCTCCTCTGGATTCTTGGCAATGCAGGCTGCCAGAAGATTGCTTGCTTCCAGTGGGACCTCAATCGATGAAACCGCATTTAGTGCCGGTGCTTCGTTGTTCGCGTGCATCGCCATCGTCTCAAGGGCTGTATCCGCTTTGAATGGAGGTTGACCTGACAAAAGCTCGTAGAGCAAGCAGCCCAGGGAGTAAATTTCGGAAGCAGCGGTATATGAATAGCCGTTCGGTATGTCCGGGCTCATATATGTCGGCGTGCCGGCCATGGTTTTTCCCTGGAATTCGGTTAGCTGACCAGTTAGTTCAGATAGTTTGGCGATGCCGAAATCTATCAATTTTAACTCCACGCTTCCCGGCTCCAGCTTTATGCAGATAACGTTGGATGGTTTTATGTCTCGGTGGAAAACCCCCTGCCTATGGGCATGTTCAAGAGCCAGCGCAAGTTCCCGGGCTATTGCTTTGACTTGTTCCCAGGGTAAGGGACCAAACTCATCCAGAATCAGATCCAGGGAGCGGCCGGGCAGATGTTCTAGCACCATATATGGTATGCCTGAATCGGTGGCGCCAAAGTCGAGAATGTCAACGATATTGCGATGGTCCAGTCGGCTTGTCGCTCTGGCTTCTTCTTGAAACTGGATCAGGTCGTCTGCGTTTAGAACATGCAGAGTTTTAACCGCCACGATCTTTTTCAAGACTTTATCTCGGGCTTTGTACACTGTTCCACTCGCTCCCCTGGCGATCTCCGCCAGAGGCATGTATCTCTCCCGGGGGAACTCGTCGGCAGGTAATTCCAGCTCCGGCTGGTCATTGTCCTCCAGATAGCCGGCAAAAGCTGGACCTTTAGCTATCTTGCCAGAGGATTCTTTTGAGTCGCTACCAGTTACCGGTCTCCGGCAGAAGCAGTTGTCGGACCGGAATACGAACTGGGTAATTGTGCCGCTGCGACCCTGGTCTATTCTCTTTCCACAAAGTTCGCAGATTTTAAGTTCCGGGGCATCTGATTTTTCCGTGGCCAGTAGGTCACAGCTGCAAAGCGACAAAAACTGGGTAATAGAGCCACTTTTGTCGGTGGACTTGGATTTGCCGCAAATTTTGCAGGTAGTATCTTCCATTGTTTTCAATTTACTGGAGGTCAGAGGTCCCGTAAAGGGTGTTGAATGACCAAGTATATCCAGATGACCTTAATATGTGTTGCTACTGTCGCCTGCGGCGATATACGGATTTTCCTTATTCCGTTTGAAATGGTAAAACTGAGACGCCTTTTGATTAACACACATCCATTTCGAAGAGGGTTTCCCCAATGAAAAAAAGTCTGGTTTCTCTAACTTGCGCCCTGGCAGTATCTTTAGCCGCTCAAATTCCTGCGAGCGCGGATGCCGGTGACGCAATGGAGACAGCAGTTAAGGTTCCTGTGGCTGTGACTGCCTTTACCGCCGGTACCATCATCGGAACACCGATTGCGGTTTTGAGGAAGTTCTTCGGTAACACGGTGGAGACTACCAATCAGGTCGCTGGTGAAGATAGCAATCCAGTGTTCAAGATGGGTGGCGCTCTGGTGGGTCTGCCCGTAGGCCTGTTTACCGGAACGCTGGAAGGTCTTTACCTCGGACCCAAAAACGCAGTTGTTGGATCCGGCGGAGATCAGCCATTCGGTGCTGACACGTTCTCCCTGGGAGACCTGGACTAGTTGGCGCGGATGCCCGAGTATCCGAGCCGATAGAAACCGACCTAGAGTGGATAAAGGAAAGGGAGCAATTTGATTGCTCCCTTTTTGGTTTTGGCGTTCAAACCAGACGGGTATAATTTTCAAGACCAGAGTTTCCAGACTTTTGAGGCAAGGAAGTGGCAGAAGACGAAAGTAGAGAACGCAACCATGGAGAGACCCGGCAAGATGCTCCCGCTTTGGGAACCACCGCCGCTGAGACCCAGCAAGAAGCGAGACTTCGAGCCCAGATTCTAAAGTCCAAAATCAGGACTGTGCGAGGCGTTGATTCGAATTTCAACGGTGAAGAGACCATGGGCTGGCTGGTTAAGATGGACGATTCGGCGATGTCGGCGGATGAAACCATCATGCCTGGTAAGCTACTGGATGCTTCCCAGATGACCATGCCTCGACTGGTGGATATCATTTTTGATAGCCTCCAGCGCTACTCTTACGAGTTCAATAAGAAGGGCGAGTTTGTAATTAATTGTTCCAGACCGGAGAATTTCCAGGAGAAGATAGACCACTTCAACCGGCGCAAGGTCCGGTTCATGAAAGGCCATCTCTCATCGGACGAGTATTCCATGGTCTTTTATTGCACCGACGGTTCGGTGGATGTCTACATAATTCCCACGGACTTTCTGGTCGGCTTTGACCCTGAAGAGTCCGACTTTCCGCTCTTTCTCAATCTTAAAAAGCTCAGTGTTCAAGACTCAAGCTCCTGGGGCATAGATGGAGTCAAGATTAGCTTAGATGAGTTCCCCCGGCTGAGCCGTCGGCTTCTGGGTCAGTTGATTAAAGTGACCCGGGGCGAAGCTGTATCCACCGATAAGTTCACCCTCTCCACCTCCAGGCAACAGGATGCGGAAGCTGTGGAGCCGGGTAGAACTTTTGAGGAGTTGGATGATGAGCTGGAAGCTTTGCATCCTGGTGAGCAGCTTCCCTCCCAACCCAAGCAATCACCGGAGCCGGTCCAAAAGCCACTGGCTACCCTGGCTAAGAGTACCCAGGAAGATTTACCCAGACCACAGCAGGGAGTGGCAGAGTCTTCCGCAGCAGCCGCAGCAGCCGAAGCCGAGCCAGGCACCATCGCCAAGCCAACTTTGACTTCGGATATAGAAGCTGAATTGCGGGCTTTTGCAGCCGAGTCGGAGTTGAGAGCTGCTGCAGCTAAGGCTAGTGCCAGGGCTGCTGCCGTGCCCGATGTCGCAGTACCTGCGACACCAGAGGCGCCTTCCGCCACTGGGTCGAAAGAAGCACCTATATACGAGTTCGGTCGAAAGGAGAAGAGTACGCTGATAGATGAAGAGGTTGCAAGACCCGTTCCGACTTCAGCTTCTTCTCCAGCTCCTACGACCTCGCCGGCTTCTCCTGCCAGCTCTCCGGACAGTCATTCCGCACCGGTTCCATCACAAGCAGCCGCGCAGCCAGCCGCATCCGCTCCGGCAGCTCAGGCTCCGGCAGCATCCACGCCTATCGTTACTCCACCTCCTGGTTCAATGCCTTCACCATTCCCTGCGCCTGCGGCAGCCATGGAGCCGGAACACCAGGCGCACAGTCAAGCTTCTGTTTCAGCATCTGACTTTTCAGAGCCTTCAGAGCCGTCCAATCCCTTCGATGATTTGGCGCCTGGCGGGGCTGAAGACCTGCCTGGTCAGTTGGAAGCCAGCCTTGAAGAGGAGCCGGCCAGGGAAGTTGTTCCTGTTCAAAGGATCGCCGAAGTTGAAGATGCAGATAGCGTACTTTCTAAATCAGCACCACAGTTGATGAAAGAGAATCAGACCGAAATTATCCCTTCGCTTGCGAGCAGACAAAATGGAGAAGCCCCTGTGACTTACCAAGAATCCACTCACAAAAGAGCCCATGAGTCCGCGGACGGCTCTGCCGGCCAATCCAATACAGCCATCGACCATTCCGACCCGGCAAGCCAGGCCGGTAGAGACCGGCTCCGGGATAAGATCAAGTTGAGCAAACGTCATACCGAGCCGATATTGACCGCCGAAGCCGCCGCCGCCGAGTCCATCAAAGTGCAAGTAGACTCTGCCCAGGAGAGCGTGGTGGATGCTTGTTGTGTTGTTGTTTCCGGCATCGAAGATGCCCTGGAAGCACTCCATTCCGAGGGTATGGAAGCGATGCGTAGCGACAATGTAAGACGAGTTACCGAAGTGATGGATGAGTCTAGAAGGCTGCGCTCTATTAAGGAGAAGTTGGTTATGGTGGCAGAAGAGATAGCTGAGCTTTAGCTTTATCTGAAAGCAGAATTCTGCATCATTATCTGACTCTACTTAATCTATATACAGCTTACAGTTACTTCCGAAAGATAGTCGGTTTTACAGCTTATTGATAAGCCGTTGCAGCTTTTTATCAATTTTTCTTCCTGCTCCCCGGGCTTTGCCATCAAGTTTCTTGAGGTAGTAGGAGGCAGAGCGAAGTTCTTTTGCCGGTTTAGAGTAGGTTCTTGCGGGTGCTGATTTTGTCGGAGTGCTTGTAGCTTTTTTAGTCTGTAGACTCTTGCTTCTATTCTCTCTTTCTTCTTTTCTAACTTCGTTTTTCTTTGCTCCCATTAGGCTGTCTGCACCAAGTCCGGTGCCACCTGGAGCAAGCTCTTCGTGGCTGGTGCGAATGGGCTCCGGCAGTTTGGTAGGGGGGCTCAAAGGTCGCGAGTGAGTCGACTTGTGCGATTCATGGTCTTGTTTGGAGACAGTCGCGTTGTCTTTGCCCAGGAAACTTAGAACAGCAACTGTAAG
>JAUIJG010000359.1 GCA_030431355.1 bacterium | reverse complement strand
CACTGACACCACCTGATTGTGCTCTGGTTACAACAGTAGGATTGGCTCACCTGGAGCGATTCGGCAGCCAGGAGACAATTTACAGAGCCAAGTCGGAGCTCCCCCAGGCGGTACCTGAAGATGGCGTGCTGGTGGTAAATGGGGACAATGAATTTACCCGGAGGATGGCCACGGAATATCCTAAGAAACACACGTACATTTATGGCATGGATTCCCAGAACGGTCATCTGGATTCGTTGATGACGGACATTGTTTATGATGAAGAGGGAACCAGGTTTAAAATCACCTGGCAAGGTGAGGAGTATGAAGGTTTTACTCGATTGCTAGGCAAGCCTATGCTCCAGAATGTCCTGGGTGCTTTTACCATGGCTTGCGCGGTGGGTGTGTCGCCTGATATGGCTCTTGCCGCCATTCGAAACGCTAAGGCGGAGTCCAATCGTCTCGAACTGCAAAAGGGTCCGATCGCCATTCTTGCCGGCGCCAATGGGAAAGCCCCCCGGGAAGGGAAAGTGGTCAGACTGAATGACGCATATAATTCAAATCCGGTCGGTTTTGATTCGGCTCTTGAAGTGTTGTCGCAGATTTCCGGAAATCGAAAAATTCTGGTAACGCCAGGAATGGTCGAGCTGGGCGATAAACAGATGGAAGAGAATCGCCTGGTCGCTTCAAA
The DNA here is from genome assembly GCA_030431355.1 of bacterium. The sequence goes on along the minus strand of JAUIJG010000359.1, from coordinate 4,830 downwards.
GGCTGCAGGCTTTTGTGATCTGGTTCTTGTTATTGGTGATACTAACAGCGATGCGTTGATCAGTGGATTAAAAGATGGAGGACTGGACGAGAGCAAGTTTCGTAAGTTTTCCCAGATGAAAGAAGCCTTGTCCTATCTAGCTACGGAATACTGCGAGTCCGGTGACATTGTTCTAATAGAAAATGATCTTCCGGATCTATATGAAGGGGTAGTTAAGTTTTAGCCATGACCAGTAAAAGAAAAAGAATAGCTGTTCTCTTCGGCGGCAGGTCTGTGGAGCACGAAATATCAATAATCACTGCCCTTCAAATGATCGAGGCTATGGATACGGTCAGCCTTGAGCCAGTGCCGGTCTATGTCTCAACGGATGGCAGGTGGTACACCGGAGAAAAGCTTCTGGACAGGAGTTTTTATAAAGCATTACCCGGTAGCCTTTCTCAATTGCAGGAAGTTGTTCTATATCCTTTTCCGGGTGTTGGCGGTCTGAAAGTTTTGACTGAGAAGAAGAAAGGCTTTGCCCCGACCATTTTCGGTAAGAGCGAGCCGGATATCGTGCCGGTTGATGTCTACATCCCTGCTTTCCATGGTTCCTATGGGGAAGATGGCTGTATCCAGGGTCTCTTTGAGCTTGCGGATGTAGCTTATGTTGGATGTAACGTGGTTTCAGCAGCCATGGGTATGAACAAGTATCATTGCAAAATGTTTTTGAAGAGCCACGATATACCTGTTCTTCCAGCTGTATTGATTGAAAAGGAGGAGCTTGATCCCGATCATGGTGGCAGCTTGAAGAGTGTCAAAGAGAAGATTTTAGCCACCGATGGTCTGGGAGAATATCCACTCTTCGTTAAGCCGGCCAGTCTGGGATCATCCATCGGCTTAGGCAAAGCCGGTGATGAAAAAGAGCTGGATGCAGCAATTTTGGAAGCGTTCAAATACGATTCCGCCTTGATTGTCGAGCCCTGTCTTGAGAATAAGATGGAGATAAATATCTCTGTGATGGAAGGCGAGGGCCCGACGCCCAAAGCCTCAGTGGTGGAGATTCCTGTTGCCGAAGAAGGTGGAGAGCTGACTTACGAAGATAAATATCTGCCAGCCTTTCTCAGGGAATGGCTGGCTTGACTCGCATTATTGATCCGGAGGACCTGGAGCAAAAATACAAGGATTTGGCGGCCGATTATGGGGTCCGAATTTTTAAAGCCCTTGGTTGCGCAGGAAATGCCAGAATTGATTTGATGATGGACCTCAAGTCTAATGATATCTATTTCAATGAGATAAACACCTTGCCCGGCTCCATGGCGTACTATCTGTGGGCTAAATCTGAGCCGATGGTTCTTTACACGGACATGATCAGCCATATCATCAAGAGAGCAGAGTTTAGGCAGAGTACGAAGACCGGTCTGGAGAGAAAAATCGGTTTTCGTGCGTTGTTTAAATAGACCATTTAATCTTACTCTTCACAGGATGATTTTTTGAAGTTATTCCGAATTCGGAATAACTCCCATGACAATCATCTTGACGGCACAGCCTTGATTTCATTGAAGTGCTTTTCCGAATTCGGAATAACTCTTCAATGAATAATAGCTTGATCTGGCAAGGGGACCTTATCCAACCAGATCCTTTCTGTTGCTTCTATTCCAGGCTATCAGCTCTTCTTCACTGAAATTGCCCATGGTTTTCCATTCTGGAGTCATCTGAATTTCAAAATTTTTGAAAACCAGGTCTTGCATCTCTTGCAAAAGTTTAGTGACCTCTTGAGATGTTGCTCCGCCAAGATTGATTACGAAATTGGCATGCATGGAAGAGACAGCTGCTTGACCAACCTTTAGATCTTTTGCACCGGACTGGTCAAGTAGTAATCCAGCAGATTTATCAGGTAGCGGATTTTTGAAAGTAGAGCCTAAATTTGGCCAGCCTATTGGCTGAGTCTTCCATCTGTAGTCTTCATTTGCCTGGGTCTTGGCCGCAATCTCGTCAGCGCTACCCGGGGTCAGCTTGAATTTTGCTGAAACAATTACATGTTTGTCTGGATCAAGATTGCAGTTTCGATAGACAAAGCCCAGGTCCTCTCCGGTCAAAGTGACAAGGTCACCTCTCTCGCTGTCGAAAACCAGAGCGTTTTCGAAGACGTTGGCGATACAACTTCCATGGGCTCCGGCGTTCATAATCACCGCACCGCCAACAGTGCCTGGAATACCCACGGCAAACTCCAGTCCTGAAAGTCCAAGCGAGGCAGCGTGTTTTGCCAGGTGGGGTAAGCGTGTTCCGGCGGAGGCTTCTATTGTCTGCTCATCCGTGGTTTTAATATCTTTTAGAAAGGCCGTTCTAATAACGGTTCCGCTGACGCCTTTTGAGGAGATTAAGAGATTTGAGCCGCCTCCCACAATCGACCACTTGTCGCCGGACGCCTGGAGCCTGTCCACGAGAGTGACTAACTCATCTACAGTTTCCGGCTGACAAAGCCTCTCAGCTTCACCGCCCAGTTTCATTGTGGAGAACTTGAATAAGGGGGCTTTAAGAGCTTCTTCCATCACTTCTCAACAGTTCAAGTATCTGTGGACCTACCCTGGTTATGTCACCAGCTCCAACTGTCATCAGTATATCGCTGGATTGCAAAAATGGTATCACCGATTTTGCAATATCTGCCGTGGCGCCGCCTAGATAGTGAGCATCGGCATGGCTCATTTCATCTACGAAGCGTTCGGAAGATATGCCTGGAATTGGCTCTCCCCGGGCGATATAAATATCAGTTATAAATACCAGGTCCGCGTTTGCAAAAGCATTTAGAAATTCAACCCAGTGATTCTTCAACCTGCCCGGTTGATGGGGCTGAAAGAGAATCACCAATCTCTTTAGTTGATTATTCTCCGAAAGATACTCTCGAGCCGCTTGAAGAGTGGCTACCACTTCAGTAGGGTGATGGGCATAATCGTCTATGACGGTGATATTGCTTTCGGTGCCGAGAATCTGGAAACGTCGGTTGACTCCGCAGAACTCGCTAAGCGACTTGCTTATGGTCTCGAATGGAATGCCCAAATATAGACCGATAACAAAACAAGCTATGGCGTTGCTCTTGTTATGGGTTCCAGGAACGCTGAGCCTTGTTTCGCCGAGAAGTTCATCGCCCTTGTAAATACGGAATCCAAATGAGCTAGTCGATTCAAATGAATAATCGGAGTTTATTGTCTCTTTTCTTGTGCTGTAGGTGAGGATTGAAGGTTTCAGATCTTCTGGAAGAATCTCTAGAAGCCTCTGGCAACCAGGATCATCCAGGCATACCACAAGGAGGTCCCTGGTCTGTTTGCAGAAAACCACCATGGACTCCAGGATCTCTTCCAGTCCACCCGGGTAGTTCTCCAGGTGATCGGTCTCGATGTTTGTGATCACGCCGATAGAAGGGTTGACGCTAATATGGGTGCCATCGCTCTCGTCGATTTCAGCCACAAAATGTTTGCTCTTTCCACAACGAGAATTGGAGCCGATCTTGGTGAAAACGCCGCCCACTACAACGGTTGGATCCAGTTTGCCGTCCACCAGAACCTGGGCAAGCATGCCGGTTGTGGTGGTTTTGCCATGGGTGCCGGATACACCTATCAGGTCACGTCCCCTGGTTAGTAAAGCCAACATTTGAGAGCGATGTAAAACCGGCAGATTGTTGGCTCTCGCTTGAATCATCTCCGGATTGTCTTCGGTGATTGCGGTAGAAACCACAACCGCGCCGCAGCCATTCAGGTTTGAGCCCCGGTGACCAATATGAATTGCCGCTCCCAATTCTTTGAGTTCGGCGAGAATATCCGAGTCTGCTCTATCGGAGCCGGACACTTTGAAGTCTCTGGCCAGCAATATTCGAGCCAGCGCCGACATTCCGATACCACCAATTCCTATGAAGTGGATGGGACCGTTAATGTCGTTTAGTTCTATTAATTTTGGGGTTTCGACTAAGTTGTTTTGCAAGTTTCCGGCGGCTTCAGATAAGTTGACTTCCAATTCGTTTCCTCGGGCCCACCATATGTGGTTAGACGGCATCTTGAAAACAAGCTTTCAAAAAAGCTCATTTCACAAAATAATATAGCCGGTTACGAGCAAACACTCAACGAAAGAAGTGTTTAGCTTTCTGCCTTCTGTTTGTTGATTCTTTTAACCAGACGGGATTTTTTTCTGGCAGCGGCGTTTCTGTGGAGCACGCCTTTGACTACCGCCTTGTCGATAACCTGGTAATAGTCGTTGATGCGCTCATCGGATTCGCTCAATTCACCAGTTTTTAAGGCTTCTTCTATTTTTGTCTGCTCGGTTCTGATTCTGGATTTCCAGACACGATTGCGAACACGGTTTCTTTCCGCAACTTTTACTCTTTTCTTAGCAGATTTGATATTTGGCACGACTTCTATTCCAAAACTTGTTGATATATACGACAGGAAATTTTAGCATATGACTTTGAAAACCGGCACTGGATTAAGCCTGAAGAGGAAAACATCGTTTACAGTTTAGTTCTCGTTAATAAAGAAAACACTGCCGGGGGACGATTCCCGGCAGTGTTTCAGCTAAAACCACTGTCTTCTGGAGTTACTACTCCGCTTATTTTCCAGATTCAGAACAGATATTTCTGAGTAGAAAATCTAGTTCGTTTCTCCGGGTTTATTTCTTGTCGGCGGCAGCTCCTGCCCCAACCGCTTTGGCAATATCTTTGAAATGTCCACCGGACACCGCAGCTGCTATGCCTTCTCCGGCAGCTCTGCCCGCGATTTTGCCACATTGATTGCCAATTATTTCACCCATTTGTTCGCAGACATTTTTGCCTGCCTCTTCCAGTTCAGTATCTTTCAAGGTATTCAT
>JAUIJG010000358.1 GCA_030431355.1 bacterium | reverse complement strand
AGTATCAATTGCCTGAACGGCCTAGAAAAGAGAACAAACAATGTTAAACGAAGCTCATAAGAAAACAACCCTGGCGATGGCACTTGCCGGCGCCCTGGCCCTGGGAGCAGTTCCGCAAGTACAAGCCCAGAGTTTGAGCGGAACCATAAACAGAAGCCAGCCAAGCGCAACTCAACGCTTCTTCGCAAGACATCCGAAGGTCAAGACGGCAACCCTCGGCTCAGGAGTAGGAACAGCTGCAGGCGCGCTCACCGGTCTGATTTCCGGGAAAGGCGTATTTAGAGGAGCCGCAATCGGAGCTGGAACTGGTGCTTCTGTTGGCCTTATCGGCTCCAGTGAGGTGATGAAAAAGCACCCAATAGTTAGAGACACTACGGTCGGTACCATCACAGGTGCCGGAATAGCTCTCTCGTCAACTAAGCGGGGGAAAGTAAAAAATATGACCAAAGGTGCCGGTGTCGGCGCGGCCATGGGAGTCGCTCTCGGCCTTCTAAGAACCGGATTGAACTAAAGGCAATAGCAGGAAACCCCTGTTCTAGCGAGGCTCAATAGGGAAATTACAGCTTTACAATCCAGGTAATCTCAGATTCTTGTCATCCCGGGGCGATATCATTTTGGTAAGCTTCTCTTCTGAAGTCGTAATTTAAGACCAGAGAAACGTACCAGAGGCGTCCATGAAATCAAGAGCAGAGTCTCTAGAGCTAGCCAGCTCCAATCACTTTGATGTCATAGTCATCGGAGGCGGGATTGTTGGGGCCGGCGTGGCGCAAGATGCTGCCAGCCGGGGACTCTCCGTTTTGCTGATTGAAAAGGATGATTTCTCCTCCGGCACTTCGAGCAAAACAACAAAGCTGATCCATGGTGGTTTGCGTTACCTGGAACAGTTTCAGTTCCGTTTGACCCGAGAACTTTGTGAAGAGAGAGGTCTTCTGGAGCACCTTGCTCCTCATCTCGTCAAAGATTTCAGCTTCATTATGCCCGTGCGAGAGGGGAACAAATGGTTTTCCTACAAAGCAAGAGCGGGTCTCACGCTCTATGACCTGCTATCGGGTCAGATAACTTCGGTAAGGCGCCATGAAAGCCTCTCCAACAGCGTGGTACTGGAAGCCGCACCATCTCTAAATGCTAATAAGCTGAAAGGGGGTCTGAGGTTTCATGACTGCATATCAGACGACTCCCGCATGGTCATCGAGGTAATAAAATCGGCTGAGGCTCAAGGAGCGGTGGCGGTCAATTACCTGGAAGCCACCAGCTTCGAAAAAGAAGGCGATCGGGTTACCAGGGTCATAGCCCGGGACAGATATAGCGGAAAGGATATAGATCTCAACTGCCATTCGTGCGTGAACGCCACCGGAGTGTGGTCTGATGAAATCGCAACAAAAATGAATACGGACTGGCAGAAGCGGATTGTGCCGGCGAAAGGGGTGCACATAATGGTTCCCCTTTCCGCTTTCGAAACTAATACCGCTCTTTTTCTTCCCACGGACGATAATCGCTACGTTTTTGTGGTGCCCTGGCAAAGAGCCTTAATGATCGGCACGACCGACACCGCATACAGTGGCGACATAAACAACTCTCTTCCAGAGGAAGAAGAGGTGGAATACCTGCTCTCCGTAGTTAATGAATACGCCGGGGAAAGGAAGTTGAAACGGACTGATGTCATCGCAGCCTGGTCCGGTCTGCGCCCCCTGGTCGGACCGACGGACAAGGAGATGGCGGAATCTTCCGGCAGTTCTACCTCGACCCTTTCCAGAGAACACTATCTCTTCGAAGGTCCCGAAAACGTTGTCGGTTTGATTGGTGGCAAGCTAACTAATTATAGAATCCTTGCCACCCATGTCATAGACAAGATCATCTCAAAACTACCTCAGGAAGAGAGGATAAAAGCAGGCAAGTCGCGTACTGGCGAGATAATGCTCGGCGGCTGGGGAGACAAACAAGGTTACTTGACCAAATCGGCAGAAATTTCAGCCCGGGCCAGATCCCTTAGTCTAGACCCGGCCTCCCTTGACCATATCTCTTCGAGCTACGGTGCCGATGCCATAGAGATACTCGATCTAATTAAAAACGATCCTTTCTTAGCAAAAAGAATCTGTCCGGACTATCCTCCGATACTTGCTGAAGTCGTATTCGTGGTCAAGCAAGAGATGGCCCTTTCCCTGGAAGATATCTTATTCAGAAGAATCAGACTCGGTCTTGTCAATCAGGAACAGTGCCAGATGGCTGCGGCAAAAGTAGCCCGCCTTGTGCAGGGAATTATTGGTTGGGACGATCAAAGGGCGGAGTTGGAGATAAACGCGCTTATGAAAACCCTTGATGAACACATGGTTTGGACAGGTCTGAAAGAAAAAGAGGAAGCAAAATAAAATGGCTGGGAAGCAGGTACTGGTCTTAGGCAATCTACCGAAAGAGTGTTCTGCAAAACTCCAGAAGGTGGCAACGGTTACAGAACACTACCGGGAGAATTCCCTTAACCCCGAAAAGATGATCGAGCTTCTTGCAGACAAAGACGCGGTTATAAGCGAACCTTTGGACCATCTCACACCAGAAATTCTGGATCAGTGCACCAGACTCCTTGTGGTATCAAATAGAGCGGTCGGCTTCGACAATGTCAATCTTAAAGAAGCCACCAAAAGAGGCGTGTTAGTTTCAAACACTCCGGGCGTTCTAGATGCTGCTACCGCAGACCTTGCCTTTGCTCTCTTTTTAGCAGTCACGCGCCGGATAGTTGAAGCAGACAAATATGTGCGATCCGGCAAATGGTCAGGCTATAGAAGCGATCTGCTCCTGGGTCCGGATATTTACGGCAAAACCATGGGTATCGTTGGCATGGGCAGGATAGGCAAAGCCTTTGCTCAAAGAGCCAGAGCATTCGGGATGAAAATCATTTACACCCGATTCTCCGACCCTGACCGAAAGGATAGGGAGTACGAACAGGAGCTTAGTGCAACCAGGGTTACACTGGAAGAACTCTTAGAGAATTCGGATTTTGTTAGTCTCCACTGTCCTTACACAAAAGAGACTCATCACCTTTTAGGGAAAGCCGAGCTAAACAAAATGAAGCCTGATGCGATTTTGATAAACACAGCCCGTGGGAAGGTAGTGGACGAAAACGCTCTGGTCGCTCATTTAGAAGCCGGAAGAATATTTGGAGCAGGTCTGGATGTTTTTGAAAACGAGCCCCATGTTCCCGAAACCCTTAAGAAACTGGATAATGTGGTGCTGGCACCACATATAGGATCAGCTTGCGTGGACACCCGGAGAAAAATGACGGAGATGTCTGTGGACGCCATATTGAACGCCTTCAACGGACAAAAACCGGTCAATCTTCTCAATCAGGACGCCTGGGACATCTATTTAAACAAGTCTTGCCAGAACCAGAATGGATAAACCGGACCAAAAACTACTTAATAAGTTATGGTTTTTCTACCTGTCCTTCATGACTTTGTGGGCTGTTCTTACATATGGGGATACGGTCAAAGCCTTTCTTGATAGCAGAATTTTCGCCTATAAAATGAACGGAGACGTTTTCACCAGCGATTTTCTCCTCTATTACAACAACGGCATCCTGGCCTGGGAAGCGTTCAATAATCAAATCAATATATATGATGGGCTTCTCCAGAACCAATATCTAGAGAAGCTGACGGGAATGGAGTTGAAAAAGATTTTCTATTCTCAGTATCCGCCTTATCTATTTGTACTGATGATGCCGCTCCCGCTATTGGAGATGAACCAGGTCTGGGTACTCTGGGAATTGGGCGGATTTACTCTCATGCTTTTTTCTCTCTGGGGACTACTCAAGGTGAGCCTCAAGGGCAAATTCACCAGAGTTTTCGCCATCATAGCCACATTGGGATCATTTCCGGCATGGGTTTGTTTTAGACTGGGGCAGATTGTGCTCCTCATCTATCCTGCCTTCATCTGGTACTGGCTTGCCCTGGAACGACAAAAATGGTTCACGGCCGGGCTCCTTGGTGGGTTCTGTCTTTTAAAACTTCAGTACATGCCTATTCTTTTCCTGACAGGAGTTTTTCTCGGCGGTTGGCGATTTTTCTTCGGCTATGCCACCACCGGTACCATCTATCTCCTCTCATCCGGTTTCATTCTCGGCTGGCATAATGTGATCGGTTACCCCCAGGCGCTTAAATATGGCGAAATCAGCGGTAAAGTAACCGGGGTTTCGCCGGAATCCCAGCAGAACTTAAGAGGTCAATTGGTCGCCGTTCTTCACAATGACGGAAGCATGGTGCATATAGTGGCTTTCATTGTATGGATAAGTGTCAGCCTGATTGTGGCCTATTTCTGGTATCGCGAATCAAAATCGAGAAAAGAATTGGGTGACAACGATCCCGGTAAACAAAAGCGCTTTCTTGTCCTCGCCTCCATAACCGTATTAGCCTTGCTTCTCTCCAGCCCCCACACTCACCGGCAAGATTATATATTCACCACTCTGCCTTGCTTCTGGTTATTCAGTTCCCTGGTGGGAAATTATCCCCTGGAAGAAGCTCCGATAGAAACAGATAAAAAATCCCAGCTCCTGCTGCTCCGTTATCTCATTCTAGGAATACCTATGCTTAGCTGGATTTTTTACCTGGTCACCTTCTTCTTTCCCGTGATTATCCAACCATTTTTTGCCTGGGGTCTGATCCTGGTTATACTAGTCTTATCCATCATCAAAAATGGTGGTGGACTGAGAGAGCTATTCAAGGTCGAAACAGTAAATAATGCCGGGAATTGACAGAAGAAAGAGGTGGCGCTGGGCGGTCTGGTTCGGCATGGGCATACTTCTTCTGGTGGCGCTCGTCCTCTGGAAGATCACACCTAGATTTGAAGAGACCATAGTCGTTGACGAAGACCCGGAAGCGACAAAAATTCTATTCATTGGCAATAGCCTCACATTTCTGGAACACGTACCAGCCCAGGTGGTCGATATAGCCAGAGCCCAGGATGAATCCATCAAACTGGAGGTAAAACAGGTAGCCTATCCCGATTACACCCTTAAGGATCATTGGAACAGGAAACGTGCCAAGGCTGCCATCGAATCCCAGAATTGGGACTATGTGGTATTGCAAGGACACAGCCAGGAACCGATAAAACATCCAAAACTATTGCGACAGTACGCAAAGTTATTCGATGAGGAAGTGCGGGAAGCACATGGGAAGACAGTTCTTTACGCAACCTGGACAGACTTCGATAAACTTGAATTACACGACCAGATTCTCAAAGTTTTCAAAAACCTGTCCAACGACGCCGATCTCACTCTGGCTCCCGTTGGAGAAGCCCTATTTCTTTGCCTGGAAGAATACCCGGATATAAAACTATTGAGGGAAGACAGACACCACGCCACCGACAGCGGAGCATACTTGGTGGCTGCCACTCTCTACACCACTATCTTCAAAAAGAAAATCATTCATACTCCGGAGAGTATGACTTATTCCCAGATCAATGTGGACATAGCCACAAAGAAAAAACTTGACGGTGTCGCCTTAGAAGCCTGTCTT
>JAUIJG010000357.1 GCA_030431355.1 bacterium | reverse complement strand
CAAGACAATACCAATGGTGCAGTCTGCGCTAATATACTGACAAGTATCAAAAGTTGATATTAGCGCAGCCGGATAACCGGATGTCAAGGTGGGTTTAGTGATCCTTGGGCCGGTTCGGTTTTAGTAAATTTGCATTTGGTTTGAATGGTGGTTTCACCCGTTTCAAGAGAAAACTATTAGTTCTTTAACTCTTCTTTCTTCTAACTCAAATCTAAGATCAGGGTATACCTTCTCTTCTCTCTTTACAGGAAAAGACCCAAAACATAGCTAAGACAACGTTTTTCGATTACCTACTTCTGCCAATCCAGGCAGGTGTGGGCGGTTACTTTCGTTGCCTCTGCAGCGAAAACAAGAGATACCCTATTGTAAGGTGCTGTCATGCCTAAACATGCAATGACCCTGATTCTTCTCGCCATATCAACAGTTTGTGGATGCTCCAGCCGCTCTCAGAATGATACTGAAGACGGTGCCGGTTTTCCGACTCGCAACCTCAGCCGCGTCGAGTTGCCCCCGGATGAAAGTCAGATTGAAGTGCGGGTGGTCAATCGAAGCGACGACGGACAACGGATCAAGAACATCTTGACCGAGTTTCGGAATGGGGTGACCGAGTGGAAGTTCTTCCGAGAGAACGAAACCCTCGAGTTGATTGTTCAGCATTACCCAGTTGGCGAAAACACTCCGGAAAACTCGAAGCGACTTCTGAGGATGACGTTGGTTTACGATGAAGACGGCAAGACCCTGCTTTATGAGCGCGCTTACCGGGAAGATGGTACGGCGGCGGTATTCGGCAGCCGTAGAGCCGATGGTAACTTCCGCAGAGAAAACTTCTTTCCCGATGGCAAGATACCGGCCACCATCGAGATTATCGATAAATCCGGTCTGGTTTTGATTGAGCAAATCTTCAAGACTGACGGGATGATCGATCAAGTGGTTCGCCGGGACAAGCGCGGAAACACTGTCACGGAAGATTACCGAGAAAATGGCACCCTCGAGACTGTGACTTCCCGACCACGAAGCAACCACGGACCGGTGGAGCGGACATTCTTTTCTGAATCCGGTCTTGAGGTTGTTCTCTTTGTGCGTTTCAACTCAAGCTCGGTCCATGTTCGCTACTACCAGAACGGAGAGGTGATCGAAGAGAGAGACGTTTTTAGAACAGGATTCGTCAATGTCTCCACCAGGGACAAGAAGGGCAATCTTCTTGTTCGTCGCTATTCCGGTAAGCCCGGCAGTCCAAACTGGGCCGACACCCGTGATCTACAGCTCAAAGGTTTGCAGGAGCACAATGGAGATGGCAAACTAATTCGGGAGATTAAACTCCACGAGGACGGACGAACTCCCAAAGAGATTCGGTACCCGGACACTTCCAATACGATTTACAAGAGCCTCTACAAGTATTTCCGCGAGGACGGCACCCTCGAAAAGGAGGAGTACAAAGAGAGTTACAAAGAAACCAGGGACGAAAAGGAGTACACCCCGGAAGACAATATCAGGGAAGAGATTCCCGAGGAGTATTTCGATCTGCCGGAGCGAGAAGCGCCGAAGCTTCTAAGCCAGATGCCGGAAGAAGCGAATTATGGTTGCGAGAATTGTTGCGGCGAAGGTTGCGAATACTGCATGCCATAAGGTGTTTTGACCGGTATTGAGATTTTGAAGAAGAGGGCAGCGCAGTCTGCTCTCTTCTTCCTCTTGTGACGATAATATTATATAAAGTAGTAAGATGCATTTCTGTTAAAAAAGCAGAAACAGGAGAACCACTCGTGGTGGCTCTCCGTTGTTTTACTGGCTTCTCATCTCTTCAAGGGCATCCCAGCCAAGGTAAACACGATCACCTTTTCGGTAACGCATTTTGGTCGGGTGCTTCCAGAGCTTGATAGCCAGATGAAGTTTCACAGGGAAAAGTCCCAGTGGATTGTCTTTAGTCAGCTCGTCTTCTACTTTAGCAAGATCCATTCCCTGGGGAATATTAAGGAGCCTGGCTAAGGCGCTGATAATGGCTGGTTCCTCACGTCCTTTCTGAATAGCTTCCTTTTGCTTGGTGAGAATGTGGTTTCTGGCTGCTTTGAATTGGCCTCTCAGAAGTGCTTCGAACGCGAATGCGTTTATCCTGGCTCCTCGTTTGTTGTTTCTAAACGAGGTCATCTCCTGGAAATCACGGTCTATAATGCTTCTGGCTGTCTCCTGGGAGGCGCCTTTGTCTTTGTTCGAATTCACGACAAACATGGCGGTGGTGTTGAGTTTGCATGTTTCGGCAGCGGTCATCACTTCCACCATGCGATCCCGTCTCTTGTCGACGCTGGCAGGTTTTATCCTGGCGAAGATTTCTGAGATATTCATCTCCACATCCAGGAGGGTTCTATGGACCTGGTAGGCTCCGTACAAGGTGCGGAAAGTTCTGGTGCCGAACAGCAAAATCGAACAGACCAGGATTATCAGAATTGAGATGCTGAGAAAATCGCCTCGGTTTGAGTCCACGAGGGAGAGTAGCTCCTGGTGGAATCTGAGCAGAGTCAGTAGCAGCAATAGCAGGAAGAAGAGGCTCAGTAGTCTGAAATATCTTTTCATGGGAAACTCTCTATCTGTTTCTATTCCTTCCAAATCCCGATTCGCAGTCAGGTTTGGAGCGATTGAATGCATCAATCTTTACTCGAAACCCGAAACCGCTGGAATTAAATTGGGTGCGGTAAGCTGCGCCGGGACTTGCCGATGACCTCAGGATTCAGATATGCGAATCGAAGGTCAATGGAAAGCCCGCCATACTCTAGTCCTGTTCCTTGGGCGGTTCAGAAACCGAATATCAGCATGGAGATGGAATTTAGAAACGTCGTTAGGAGTTGGTTTTAAGCCTGTAAAAGCAAGAAGAGGTGGTGGTCACTTTATAAAGGCTTAAATCCTTTAGAAAGTCACGTAAATCTTAGACTTTGCATTATGAACTAAAATGTTCAATCTCTCTGGATCGACTCTTTTTTCCGTTCAGCCCTCGTTTTGAGCCAGTTTCCCCTATCCGAATACCTGGCGCAAATTCGCGCTAGATCTGGTGGAGGCGCCCTTTTATTAAATGCTTGCGCTAAGGATGTGCAGGCCAAGGAACCTTTTCTTCTTTCTGAATATTGTTGTGCTTGACAACTGTTAAGTAATGTAATCAGCTTAGATATAGCTGAATGACTCTAACAGCTTATTGTTCAGCTTTTATGCTTCAAATTCTTCATATAAACACTGACTGTCATAGTTTTTGGTGATTAAGAGTCTCTTCTTGTAGAAACAAGGTATCAACTCCACAACACCAGTAACTCGTGTCAACAACCACTAACTAGCACACAGAAACACTTTTCCTGACTTTCACTTATCGCGGTAGCGATTCAGGGATGTGCGCTTGCTGGTCTGTTGTGGGCTTTCTTATCAACTGAAACCTTGATCGAAGATTAGGAGGTAAGACATGCACTATAACCATGTCTTGCTGGACTTGCTGATCATCTTCGTATCCGCCCTCGGAATGATGCTTGTCTTCTTCCGTGTTGGTCGGCTACCGACGGTGCTCGCATTTCTGGCAGCCGGGGTCGCTTGCGGTCCCCATGGCTTCGGATTCGTTACCGACGCCCACACCATCGAAACTCTGGCCGAGATTGGCATTGTGCTTCTCTTGTTCACTCTCGGTATGGAGTTCTCTCTGCCGCACTTCAAGCGGATGTGGCAGTTTCTTGTTATAGGCGGTGCCCTTCAGGTCGGACTGACGATTCTGGTGGCGTTCGGTGTCGCTCAGCTTCTCGGGCTGAGTGTGCCGCTCTCCATCTTCGTCGGCATGCTCCTGTCCATCAGCAGCACCGCACTGGTTCTGAGGCTTCTGGACAACAAGAATGAGCTGAGCGCTACCCACGGCAGGAACGCTCTCACCATACTCATCTTCCAGGACCTCATGATTGTGCCGATGGTCTTGCTCATCCCCTTCCTGGGCGGTCGTGAAATCGAAATGAACGACGTGCTCATCGGCGGTGGCAAGATTCTGGCATTCGCACTGGTGGCGTTCGTGGCAGTGAAGTACATCCTGCCGCTAGTTCTCAGGGAAGTGGCTCAGACCATGAACCGGGAAGTATTCATCGTCGCCATCGCGGTCATCTGTCTGGGCGCTGCTCTGCTCACGGCAGAAGCCGGTCTCTCTATGGCGCTGGGCGCTTTCGCTGCGGGTCTCGTTCTTTCCGAGTCGCGGTATAGCCATCAGGCGTTGTCGGAGACCATGCCATTCCGGGAGCTGTTCAACTGTGTTGTGTTCGTCTCCATCGGCATGCTCTTCGACTACCGGATACTGGCAGAGATGCCGGTGCTTATCTTCAGCTGTGTGGCTGCCATCGTGGTCGGCAAGACCATCATCACCGGTGCAATCACCCGGGGATTCGGTCATTCGCTGAAAGTTTCGGTCCTGACCGGTCTGGCTCTTGCTCAGACCAGTGAGTTCTCCTTCGTGCTGGGAAAGGTCGGTCTGGAAGCCGGTCTTCTCGATGCGCAGACAAACCAGCTCTTCCTCTCGGTGGCAATCATCTCCATGGCGGTATCGCCAGCGGTGTGCGCCATCGGTCCGCGACTCTCCGACTTCCTGGAGAGGGTCGTGCCCACGGGCAGGGTTCGCAAACCCTTCGGAATGCCGGGAGAAGATGGTGAGTCCATGAAGGACCACGTCATTGTCGTGGGCTACGAGCACCGCGGCAAGCAGCTCGTTAAGGCGCTGGACAAGGTCAAAATTCCCTATGTGATCATCCACAACGATCCCAAAGTGGTTCTGGAAGAATCGCGCCAGGGTCGTCGGATCACTTTCGGGGATGGCACCGGCGAAGAGCTGCTCAACTGGGCCAGCATCAAGTCTGCCAGGCTTGTGGCTCTCACTTTGCGGGATGAGCTCACTACTGCTCGTGCTGCAGACGTGGCGAAGAGGCTTAACCCTTCCGTGCAAGTGATTGCTGGAACGGAGGGGCTGCTCGGCTCCTTCCAGTTGGTGAATGCCGGCGCCGATAACGTCGTCTCTGCTTCGGCTGAGGCTGCTATCGAGCTGGTGCGTCGCGTGCTGGAACAGGTGCAGGTGCCTTTCCTCGAAGTGGAGAGGATTGCCCTGGAATCGGCGGCTGAGCTGGAGCAGATCAACCGGCGACTGCTGCGCAGAAGGACTAGCCAGACTCCGTTCCAGGCTGTTCCGTTTAACCTGGTCACAGCACCGGTGACGGTGGAGGAGAACTGCGAGGTGATCGACAAGACCCTCGGAGACACGCATGTGCATCACGATACCGGTGCATACATCGTCGCTATTCAGACCCGGAATGGTGAGCTGGTCCTCAACCCGAACAGCTGTGACGAACTCCATGTGGGCGATACCGTGATGCTTATCGGTAAAGCCGACCAGGTTGCCCAGGCGACCTTGCTTTTCAAAACCCGTCCGAAGAAGACGGAAGAAGAGGTGGAGCAGGAAGAGAGCGGTGATGATAACACCGAGACCGACGAGTAAAGGTCTAATGGCGG
>JAUIJG010000356.1 GCA_030431355.1 bacterium | reverse complement strand
CGAGATGCGGAGAGAAATGGGCCACGCCGCTGTATTAGCCGCTAAGCATATCAACTATGAAGGCGCTGGAACCGTAGAGTTTATATTCACCGGAGACAAGTTCTACTTCATGGAGATGAACACAAGAATCCAGGTGGAACATCCCGTTACCGAAATGATTACCGGAACGGATCTGATTAAAGAGCAGATCCGTATTGCCCAGGGTGAAAAGCTTTCATTCAAACAAGAAGATATTGAGTTCCGCGGACACGCAATTGAGTGCAGAATCAATGCCGAGGACCCCGATAAAAACTTCCTGCCTAGTCCGGGCAATATAGACGCTTACATAACTCCCGGCGGTCCCGGTGTCCGAGTGGACAGTCACTGCTATCCGGGATACAGAATTCCACCCTTCTACGATTCCCTGGTCAGCAAATTGATAGTCTGGGGTAACGATCGTGAAGAAGCAATTCAGAGAATGCAAAGAGCCCTGGATGAATATGCCATAACCGGTATAAAGACCACTATTCCCTTCCATCAGACAGTTCTTGCCCATAGCGTCTTCCAGGCGGGAGATGTAACAACCGACTTCATTGAAAAATTCATGACTCCAAACAAAGTCAAATAACTGGATAAATGAGATCGGACTTGATATAAATATTGTTCCTACGGCTCCGTAGCTCAATGGTGGAGCAAGCGACTCATAATCGCCAGGTTATAGGTTCGAATCCTATCGGAGCCATTTTTTCAATTTCATATCTCGTCCAGGCAGACACGGGAATTTGTCCTAGTGTTTTCCCTCTTTACATGAAATCGTATTCTATGGCATGCTGTTTATAGAAGCGTATATAAGAGGTCCGTGAAGTGAACAGGGATAGAATCAATTTCATCTGGTTTATTCTGGCTGGCATAGCTGTGGTTGGCATAATTTTTGTTCACCCGTTCACCATCATCCAGGCAGTCTCTTTCGGACTCCTGGCAGGATTTTTCTTCTATCTTGCCTGGCAGAGTTTCCAGTTCGATCGCAAGGACAGCGAGTATGGTCACACCACCGGTGTGGAGATCCCTCAATTCGTCTCGAAGTTAATCCGTTCAGCGGCAATGGCGATTCCGGCACTGCTTCTTGCCTATATGCTTACCTTTTTCGGACTGCAGATGGCATTCAAACCCGGTCCTTTGACTAATCCTGCTGCCATAGGATTCACCAGGCTGGAAAGAGGAGTCTTCGGACAGCATTGCGGCTGTCAATTCGCCTTCAATCTCTCAAAGAAAGTCATGGTGGATATGCAAGCAGCCAGCGCAGCCGGAAATGATGAAGCTGTCTTCAAAGGGATTGAATTTCTAAGACAATATGTAGGATTCCGCTGCTCCTACGCGACCCCGACTCTGACTTCCAACCGTTCAAAATAGAGAGTCCCGGCTTATCTACTGGGATGTCTACTTATTGACCTCTCCCATGATCAAGGTCTGGTTTATGGACTCTTTGAGTTCAGAGAATGCTTCATGGATCTCGTTTTCCACGGCTTCCGATTTCTCTTTTAAGGTGGCCAGTCTGACGGCGACGGATTCAAAATATCTGCTATCCGGCTTGTTCACGGACTTGGCATAGACCTTGTCCGCGGCACGCACCTTATATAGTGCCTTCCTGATACCCTTTTGCATCTCCCGGGCGTTTCTCTCAGCTTCCAATATATGGAATCCAGCAGACCCGGAGCCCATTCTCAATTGCATCACAACCTTCTCTGCCCTGGAGGGCTTGCTTGTTCCGCCACCGGCCACCCCGGCCAAAGGCAGGAAAAGCGCCATCGAAATCGCCACGACCAGCTTCTTTCTGAAGGTACCTAGGACTTGCATGTTCTCAAATAGCCTCACAATAAATTGTCGCCCATCAAATATTCGCGACAGAGGCCATGCTAACAGGTAGAACCTGATTTCGAAAGCAGGTCAAAAAAAATTAGTCGGCCAGGAAATAATTAGAAAGGTTGTATCACAGTTTCCCCAGCGCTCATCTATTCTAGAGAAGTGAAAAAACAGAGAATCAGTTTATACATACTCACCGCTTTAGCGGTCTTCCCCAACCTCATATATGGGGTTGGAGCTGAAACACGCGCTAAGAAACCCAATCGCGAACAGATAAGACCGGAAAAGAACAAAGCAGTCACCTTCGCCTCCTCCAGCAAAGCAAATGATTATTCCTTCGAGCTTGCTTCTCCTCGAAGTTCCTTCACCTATCCGGATTCAAGCCCCGGCACTAATACTCTCGGCAGTAGTTCCCGGTTTGTCCTGGAAACCGATAGCACCGCCAAACTAATAACCGATGGCATAGATTTTGCCAATAAAGGCATTTTGGAAGAAGCAATCAAACGCTTCCAGCTGGTTGTGGACAGAAGTCCGGAAAATCTTGAAGCACGCAACAACCTGGCTGTCTGCCTGAAAAGAAGAGGTAAAAATGACCAGGCCATCGAACACTTAAAGAAGATAGTAAAGAAGTCTCCCACCAGAGCAGAACCATATAACAACCTGGCCACCGCGTACCTGGCTAAAGGAGATAGCAAAGAGGCTCTGGAAAACTGTTACCGGGCCCTGTTTTTGAAACCGGCCTATGGAGATGCCCAGTACAACCTCGGTCATATTCTTGCCTTAAAAAACGACCATGAAAGCGCCATAGAAGCCTATCAAAAGGCTTTGAAATTGAACCCTGGCAATATTCATGTGAGGCGTGATCTCGGCGATAGTTTGCGGTCAATGAAAAAGTTCGAACAAGCTCTGTTCGAGTTTAAGGAGGCTGAAAAACAAGGGGATAGCTCCAACTCTTTGAAACTTCGAATCGCAAAATGCTATGAAGGGCTTGGCCAGTACAATCAAGCCCATCGCATGCTTGTGGCTCTGGTGGACAATGATCCCCAGAACACTGAGTTTTTAAATACTCTGGGAGTGGTTCTCTGGAAAATGAATCATCTGCCTGAGGCGTCTTTTGTGTTGGAGAAGGCGCTGAAGATAGATCCAAGTTACTACAGAGCGAGAAACAATCTGGCCATAGTTCTATACCAGCTCAAAAGATACGATCAGGCTGTCAATATCTGGCGACAGGCCATTCAAATCAAACCAGACTATCCCCAGGCTCACTTTAATATGGGCTGTGCCTTGCTTCAGGCAGGACTGAACAAGCAAGCCGCCGCCGCCTTTAAGGAAAGCCTCAAATATGAGCCGGGCAATGCTTTCGCCAAGAACAATCTTGGTCTGGCCCTGACGAGGATAGGAGAGACAAGACAGGCAATTCAAGCCTGGAGAGAAGCCATAGCACTGGATCCCAACCTGGCTCCTGCGTTCATTAATCTGGGTAAGTCTCTCCACAGCCTCGATAAGAACGAAAGTGAACTTCCCGGTGAGGCCAAGATCTCTCCGGACATTGGTGTGAAGCCTGATAGTTAGTTGAGTTCATAATAATGAATCCAAGCCCCATGACAGGATATGATCCAGAGATATGGAATCATTTCAGGAGTTCCTATGAACAGTTCGCCCGATGACTTCAACATGCAAGAGACGGTGCAGGCGGTGCTCGACGCCCTGGGCGGAGTTTTCTGCCATGTATGTTTCGATGCCAGTCTCTACGGCATTCTGGTGGCTGCGGCGGTCGCTTTACTGAGCCTGGCGGTCAAGCAAAAGAAACAGCATATGGCAAAACCGATGCTCCTGGCTGCAGGCAAGCTCGCGGTTGTATGCGCTATTTTTTCAATTCCAGGATTCATCTGCCTGGCAATCACCGGAGGCTTGCCAAGTACCGGTTATTTCCAGGTCAATGGAATCGGCTTCATCGGTTTCTGGTCTCTTGTCTCGGTATGGTTATGCGGTGAACAGGTCAATCACCAGTGGTTCTCTGATTCCGGAGACAGGAAAATCACCCGCCGAGTTGAAACATCTAACGATCAGTCTACGTCCAAAATTTTGTAGTATTAAATAGAACGGTCGTTATCCGTTCTGAGATTCGATAAAAGAAGGCGGGAAAAATGTTTTTGCTTCAATCTAGGCCAGCTCCAATTAGATCACTTAAATCAAGCAAATCAGTCAATCTTACCGCCTCAGCCCTGGCTTGTTTAATCTCTCTATCGCCTGCGTTCATGCCCCCGGCGATCGCTCAAGGGTCTGGCTCAACCGGCTCCAACCCCTATAAAAGAACCGCCGGTTTTGGTTTTTCAAACCCCTATAAATCCAGCGTCAACCATCCCAGTTTCGGAATTCCAATTGATCAAGGGGGCGGATACTTCGCTGTCCCTTCCGGTGGAAAATCAATCCCTATGTGGAAAGCCCCGTCGGGATACCTGTATCCATGGGCGCCCGGACCTAGGAACGCAAGCCTGGGATATGCCCTGCCAGTACTGGTGGTATCGAAACAGAGTGCCGCTGCCACACCAGCTGCGCCACCACTTTCTGTTGTGATTCAGGATCTGGAAAATTACATGGGCACTGATAAGGTAAAAGCCAAGCTAGCTGCCGAGGAGCTATCAACAATTAAAACAAATGTTGATGAAATCAAGAACAGAGAAAGAACCTTGAGAATAACCGGTCACGGTACCCTGAATCCCGGTGATGAAGCTCTTATGCGCAGGGAAATCTCCAGGGTTGGAAAAAATCTAGCAACTCTATTGAATAGATAGTGAGTTGAATAAAAAGCGAGCGATTGAAGAAAGTTATCGCTTAGTTCCAGTCTTTTTGGGGAGCACATCGAAAACTATTTTCCGGAACTCCTCTTGAACAACGGACAAAGCTTTAGAGGCATCCAGGGTCTTGAATCGGTCAGGGTTCTCATCTGCTATCTTTCTGTAACCATCCCGCACTCGAAGATGGAACTCTATATTTTCTTTCTCCATACGATCATGACCGCCTGGATGCAGTCGGGACAATCCATCGGCACTCTCAATATCAAAAAGGATTGTCAGATCAGGAGTAAGACCCTGGGTAGACATGCCGTTCAGGGTATTGATCAACTCCATGTCCAACTGCCTACCATAACCCTGGTATGCGACGGTGGAATCTATATAACGGTCACAGATAACCAGAGCGCCCCTTTCAAGTGCCGGCAAAATCTTTTCTGCCACATGCTGGGCTCGGTCTGCCTGGTAGAGCAACAATTCGGCCAGGGGGGCAACCGTATATTCGGTGGAGAGGAGGATTCTGCGAATCTGCTTACCAAGCGGAGTACCGCCGGGGTCTCTTGTGATCACATGGTCCACTCCCATGGTGGTCAACTCTTTGGATAAAAGCTTTACCTGGGTTGTCTTTCCGGCTCCTTCAGGACCCTCCAGGGTGACAAATATCCCCTTGTAATCATGAACCATGCTGCTTCAGTCTTCCTCAATGGCCTTGGAATTGCTAGGTGGAGGATTATAACTGAATGACCGATCAGTTATCCCCATCACTATCTAATTTAGGCCTGTTCCCATATCAGGCGCAGGAAGAACAGGCCTTGATCTAGCAAACAGCTTGAAAACAAGCGCCCCAAGCGTGATATGATTGCACCTTAGCTTAT
>JAUIJG010000616.1 GCA_030431355.1 bacterium | reverse complement strand
AAGATGCCCACAAAGGTCCGAATCCTGTAGTCTCCTACACCATAGAACATCCATACGCGAAGGTAACCGGAGATACTGCCGTGGTCACTTTTAAGGCCATCAAAGTAATTGGCGGAGCTGAAAAAGCCGGTACTTATGTATCCAAAAGCACCGATGTATTCGTAAAACGAAATGGTGAGTGGAAGAAGCTTCACTATGTCAGTCACTGGAAAAAAGTGAAATCCTAATAGAGCCTGATTATTTTGATTTTGACTTGATATCGGTATTGGTGCCGGCTTTCTCAAGCTCTTTCAGCTCTTCTCTAAGCTCTTTTATATCTTTGCGCTTAACCTTATTCAGATCATCCAGATCTCTGTTCAGCTCAACTGTCCGCATCTCCTCAAGAGACTGAACCTTGTTGTAGACGAAAATCAATACCACAGTGTTTATCAGGAAAATTATGATAAACACTGAACAGACAACAATGGTCAGTTTCTTCTCTTTAGAAGGGGTCATCTTTATCTGGTCTGCTTTGTTTCTTTGTTCCGGTGCCGGGCGATAAAGAAGAGCTGGTTGGCTTTTCTGCTTTCTCTGTCACGCTCTCTGAAGTCGGCTGATTGAGAGGTGCGGCAAGCCCGGTGTCAGGATAGACCGAACGGAATTTATCGATCATGGCTTTCGCTCTGTCATTCTCACCCGAGGCCAGGTGGACCAGGGCTAGATTGAGCAGGTCCAGGCGGTTGCCGGGGCAGATTTTCAGGGAGAGATTCAACTGCTCCGCCGCCTGCTTCAAGTTGTAGAGGGAGGCGGAAAGCACACCTTTGCCATGGTAGAGGTAGAAATCATTGCTGCTTTCGTTCAGCCTCCTCTCCAGCCGGGCAATAACTTTTTCCGCGTTACCTCTTTTGGCAAGACCGGAGCATCTTTTCGGTTTGTCGATCAAATATAGCCTTGCTTTGATGGTAGCAGCCGAATCGGCGTCGTCCACACAAAATGGATCCCACTGGAAGTCGTGCTGTTTTGAAAAGCCGATCTCGGTCATGGACTTAT
>JAUIJG010000355.1 GCA_030431355.1 bacterium | reverse complement strand
CAGTAATTGTAGCTGTTTTCACCGAAAAGATTAAATGTGGGCGGACAGTGTGGGAATTCTCCCACTTCTTAGATTGACCCGGCAGACAGATAATCCTATTCTTTTGATATCACTCATCGCACAAACCTCAGAAAGCAATAGGCTCCACGCCGCAAACGCAGCAACTTCCCTGCCGGAGTCGTTGGCTTACTGAAGTAAGAAGGAAACACTAAATGTCCGTAAAAGGTTTTGATATCTCTGACCTGCCAAGCGGCCCAGCAAAGTCAGCAAGCGGCGCTAACTTTTCCAGCCTTAGTTTAGACTCGCTCAGCCTCGGGGACAATCAAGCCCCACCGGCTGCAGCAAAGGCTTTGCCGCCCGTACAGATTACTGACTCGGCCCCGGTGGAAATCCAGACCCTGGAACCTTACTTCCTGAATATAGGCGAAGTTAAGGTCACCACCGCTGAACAAAATGAAGCAGCCGGAGTAGAGCCGGACTTCATCGTGGGAGAAGACGGCAAGCTACGCCAAAATCCCAACAAGTCCGTGATCGCCAGCGACGGCAATTTGAATATCCAGGTGGAGGGCAACGATGCAGAGGCTATTAAAGCCGCCAACGAAGCCCAGAAAGCCACAGTAAGAGAGCTTATTCGCTACTATCAGAAATACAACCCGGGCAAGCCTGTCCCCCAGGAATGGATGGACAAGCTGCATGCCCAACCAGACACATCGGGTGATAACAGAAGCGCCAATCGTCCTGCAACAGCACCTGATTATGATCCGGGCAATAGCAGCCCGGCGGCAAGCAATTACAGACCCTCATCCGGTCGCAGCCACTCTGCCACACCCTTTTCTCCGTCGGGACGCTCAAGCAGCCCGGGAAGATCGGCAAGCATGAGCAATCCAGGAGCCACGGATAATTCGGGACGGGCATGGACACCATCCGAAGCCGGTCCCAGGGGCAATATAGAGACTTTCAGACCTGTTCAAGGTGACCTTGTCATGAAAGGTCCCCCGACCATTACCGCAGAAAAGATAGACGAAGTCCTCAAGTCATACGGCTCGCCAGCCGCCGGTCTTGGTCAATTGATCTATGACGAAGGGGTAAGAACCGGTATAAACCCGGCTGTAGCCCTGGGATTCTTCATTCAAGAATCCAGCGCAGGAACTGCAGGAGTGGCAAGAACCACCAAGAGCTTCGGCAACATAAAAGGCGAAGGTCCGGCAGGATCTTACAAAGGCTTCCGCGCCTACAACAACTGGGACGAAGGGGTCAAAGACTGGTACAGACTCATAAACGATAAATATCTGGCTCCGCAATCCGAAGGTGGAAGAGGCTATACCCATCTATCCCAGGTACTGCATACCTACGCGCCGACCTCGGAGAACAACACCTCAGCCTACATAGCCAACGTCAAAGGTATGGTCCAGGGCTGGGATAACGGCTCCACCAATGTTGCCTGACGGGTCCTGAATTCGTAGTGCCAGACTCCAACTACATGGTGTTTTTGGCCACTGATGTTATTCCGAAGAAAAACAGAATCAGGGCTAAAACTTTTCCCCAGAGGGAAAGATAACGAGAAATGTTGTCTCCAGGCACTCTTGCCGGTTTAGGTTTACGAACCAGAGACCGGGCATTCTGCCAGCTCGGCTCCAGCACACATTGCCGGGGAACAAGAGGACGATAATAAACAACGAAAGCCCCACCACGCTGAGCCCTGGTTACATAGCCGATCTCAACCGGACGAGGTTGGTACCCGGTCACGGGAACCGGACCATTCATTGTCGGTACCTGAAATGATATGGGCTCGCCGGGTTGCCAGGAAGGATTTCTGTCCAGTTGTGAAGGGGCCCGTTCCAGTCCGGAATTCAACAATTCCTGGGCTGCTTTCACTTTTCCTTTGTAGATAAAGTCCCAGTACCAATCGGCCACCGACTCCGAATTAAACGAGGCGGTAAGACAGACAAGGGACACAAGAATTAAAAGCATATGGAAAACCTGTTTTTGCCAATCGGCTAAGAGGTAATCATCCTCCCCAAGACAGAGTAACTATAAAGAATCCGAAGATTAAATTCAAAAGGAGTCTTATATCTATAAAGCGGCAATAGCCTATTTGAAAGGCACGAAGCTCTATGCTCAAAGACTCTGCCGGCCAAGCTTATCGGCTTCCACAATGGCGGCGGCGACCATCTCGGCATTCACAGGGAAAGGTTCATTATGGGCTGTTTCACCAGGCGCCACGGTTCTTTTGGCGATTCTTTCGATTATCTCATCAGAGCTGTTTACTATTCCCACCTGTTCAAGACAGACAGGCAAGCCGACACTATTGCAAAATTCCAGGACTTGTTCCAGCTCCTCATCCGTCCTTTTCTCCAGGACAATCTGCACCAGAGTTCCAAAAGAAACTTTCTCTCCATGATAAAAATCATGGGTTTCCGGAATCGTGGTCAACCCATTGTGCACCGAGTGTGCCACCGCAAGCCCGCCCGATTCAAAGCCGAGACCGGAAAGTAAGGTGTTGGCTTCAATTA
The DNA here is from genome assembly GCA_030431355.1 of bacterium. The sequence continues at coordinate 3,011 of JAUIJG010000355.1, read as the reverse complement.
CCCTCTCAAGAGCGTCATCCACTTCTTCACGCTCCAGGGATTTGATAGAAGCCGCTCCGTTTTCAAGCAAAGTTTCATAACAGAGCTTAGCCAGACTGGTGGCGCTCACAGTAGGATAGCCACCCACCTGATTCTTTTTGCAAGCCTCTCTCACCGCCCTGGCTTCAAACCAGGTGGCAAGAGCATCGCCCATGCCGGCCACCAGAAGTCTGGCCGGTGCCTTAGCCACCATGGAAGAATCAACTAATACAAGGTCGGGATTTCTCTTGAAGAACAAGTAGGAATCGAAAACTCCGTCATTAGAATAAAGCACCGACAGCTTGCTGCAGGGCGCGTCGCTGGAAGCAACCGTGGGACAAACAACCACCGGAAGATCTTCATCGCTGGCTGCTGCCCGGGCTGTATCTATAACTTTGCCTCCTCCGGCAGCCACAATCACACTGGCTCCGGATACAAAAACCGCCACTTTGACCTTATCTATCTCGTGGCGACTGCATTCCCCGCCAAAATCCAACACATCATAAGAAAGCCCCATTGCCTTAAAACTACGCTTCCAGGTCTTGTCGAGATGCTTTCTGGCAGAGCGTCCGGCCAAAATCAAAGCCCCCTTACCAAGCTGCATTCGCGCTATCTCAAGAGCCAGATGCTCGGAAGCACCTTTGCCCTGGATGTATTTTGATGGCGCACAGAACTCTTTAAGCATGGTGCCCCGGTCTCAATTCAGGATCTCGTTTATATTCTCGGTCGGTCTTCCCAAAACGGCTTTACCGCCTTTTTCGACGATCGGCCTTTGAATCAAATCGGGATGCTCGATCATTAAGTCAATAAGCTCTTTATCGCTGAAATCACCTTTGGCTATGCCAAGCTCTCTATATACTTTTTCGGTGGTTCTCATTATGTCCCGGGGACCCAGGGACATCTTCTTGAGCAAGTCCTTTAATTTTGAGGCGCTGATTGGAGTTTCATAGTAGTTAATCCGCTCATAATCGACCCCAGTCTCTTTGAGTAACTTATTTGCCTGACGACACTTGGTGCAGGTTGGCTTTTCATAAAGAACAAACTTGGCGCCCATCAACTCTCTCCTTATTATTAGCTTGACAGCTTCCACTAGCCGGAGCAGCTCCAAATAATACCACTTAATAAAAACCGCAAAGATAAAACCGACCCAGATCGCCAAGACAAATCATTGAATAGACATTGAAAGTTTGTCATACTCAAAGTCGCGTTGAGATCATGAAAGAACAGGACAGGCAGGAACGTGCCGAAGCGAAACAAACTCCCAAATACGATAGCACTACTTTTAGTGGCATTCTCTTTTTCATTCCCACCGGCTTTCTCTATCAATGATCAAGCAAGAGCCATGTGCCAGGAAGCGGAGCAATTGATCAATGCAAGAAATTTCAAACAAGCAATAAGAGTTTTACGCAAAGCCGAACAAGCCGATCCTGAAGCCGGAGAGGTGCATGGCTACCTGGGCATGGCCTATCAAAACAGTCTCGATACCCAGAAAGCCATAGTCGAATACAAAAAGGCACTGGAACTCAATCCGTCCATGTCTTTCATTAAGATCAATCTAGGCACCTGCTATATGAACGCCGGTCGATTGGATCTCGCCGTTCCCTACCTGGAACAATACCTCCAGGAGAATCCCAACGCTCCGGAAAGAGCCCAGGTAGAAGGTTACCTCAGGCAAGCCGGCACCCGCCGCAGCCAGAACAACATGCGCTCATCCATGGAAAGAGGGCAAGCCCAGCTAAACAGTGGACGGACCCGAGAAGCTATCAACACATTTTCCCAAGTAATCAGAAATAACCCCGAATGGGCACCGGGACACTTCTACATGGGCTACGCCCTGGCAAAATCCGGTGACCATAGCCAGGCTATAAACGAATTTAAAAGAGCCCTATCACTAGATCACTCCCAAAAAGAGAGCATCATCAACATCGCCTCCAACTACCAGAGCATGGGAGAGGCCAACTCCGCCATTCAGTGGTATCAAAGATACTTGAGAGAGAACCCCGGATCTCCTAAAGCCAGAGATATAGCAGGTCGAATAAAGGGATTGGAACAGCAAGCCCGACAAAATCCTGGACAAGGCGGAAGATCCCCCGGACAGATGGGAGGAGCCTATCGAGGCGGTACCGGATGGCAGAGGGCTCAAGGAAATGCCCCAGACTATCTGGCCAGCGCTGCAAGCGGTGGCAAATTCTTCCGCTGGGCACCAGATGCCATACCGATCAAGGTATTTATTGCAAACGGACAATCCGTTCCAGGCTACCAGCCCTTCTATCAAAAGACATTGATGGACGCCTTCTCCACCTGGGCAACTGCCACAGGCAACAAGCTCCTCTTCTCCCTGGCACCGGATATAAGATCAGCAAATATAATTTGCCAGTGGACAGATAACCCCAATCAGGTTATGGACAGAGGAAGACTTGTGGAAGGCGGTCTGACAAGACTCTCCGGTCAGCCCCTTTCAGACGGTCAAAGTGTTGCCATCACTCGGGCCACGATGACAATTTTAACCACGCCTGGAGAACCTGGACAACCGATGAGCCGGGACCAGTTCACCAAAGTCTGCTTGCACGAAGTAGGTCACGCCATCGGCATCAACGGACACTCGAACAACAACCAAGACATCATGTTCTTCTCCGAATCGCCATCCATCTGGCCGGCTTTGACCAACAGGGACAAAGCCACAGCCATGAAGCTGTACGAAACCTATCCGGTGCGTCCTTGAATCGATGAAAAACTGCCACGGTTCTGCCACTAAAAAGAGCTAAGATAGAGAGTAGAATGAGAATAAACAGGAATTGGCAATGCCATTGGAAGCTTTCTACTTTGCCGCAGGGACCCTGGCAGTCCTGACTTTTCTGGTCTTCCTCACCTTCAACATCTGGAAGACCTACCGTCAATTGGATTGGCGACAGGCTGCCCTATTTAGCGCGGCACTGTTCTTTGCCGCCGGAGTCGTCTTTCAAACAAAAGTGCTTTCCTACACTGAGGCCGCA
>JAUIJG010000354.1 GCA_030431355.1 bacterium | reverse complement strand
CGGCTCTTGTCCTGTCAATCGGCCTGACCTGGTTCTTGAAGAGTCGTTCCATCGCCTGGATTACCATGATCTTCGGCGGAAGCTGGTTTGTCATTCATTGCCCGCTTCATTTGATGGCGGCTTTACTTTACGGCACAACGGTGTTTGCAATCTATCTCTGGGTCAACAAACACCAGCCTCTTTTCCGGTCTTCCACCCTGACGGCTTCGATGATCTGTGTCCTGGGTGCGCTTCTGACCTATACATCCAGTGAGATGACCGTGAAAGTGGCCGAGAATCAGTGGATATTCGCTCTTCTTTTGTGCTCGGCCCTTATCTCTTCCATGCTAGTTGCCTGGAGACTGCCCGAGTTCAAATATGAGTCATTGTCCTGCGCTTTTCTCACCCTGATTCCCTGGCTGTTTATGGGGCTGCCGGAAACTCCCCAGAGAGTAGCTTTCAACATTCTCTTTCTGGCTGTAATCGCCGGTCTGGTCTATAGCGGCTTGCGCCGTCTCAAGAGTCCTGCGGTCATTAACTATGCCCTGGTGTTCTTCGTGTTCGATATTCTCGCCAGATACTTCGACTTCTTCTTCACAATGATGAACCGCTCCATATTCTTTCTGGTGGGAGGAATCGTATTGATGGTGGTGGGCGCGGTCACCGAAGGGGAGAGAAGAAAGTTGATGTCAGGTTTTGGTAAGAGTGGCTCCACTGCTTCGGCGGCGGGTTCCAACTAGTTACGACAGAGGATAAGATAATGAATTCTAGAGAATTTGATGGAAATCGCAGAGAAGGTAAGTGTCTTAACTTCCTGCGGAGAAGAAGAAAACTTCTGTTTTGTCTGTCCTTGTGTTTGCAACTGGTTATCTTGACGGGGCTTGTAATTCCTCGGCTCTCTCTGGCTGACACAGGACAAGAAGTAGTATTCAATACGGTGCCCTTCGATCCCCGGGATATCTTCCGCGGTGACTATGTGACGATGAGGTACAAATTCTCTGAGGTCCCTGTTCAAGGAAGCTTTAAGAGAGGCGAGAGAGTCTATGTGGTCTTGAGAAGAGGCGTGGGAAAGACTTCGGACTGGAGTGCCGTGAGGATGACCCGTTCGCTTCCGGAGCTGGGAGCAGGGGAGATCGTCCTGAAGGGAGAGTACGAGTGGTACAACTCTAGTTCTAAGGTCTCATATGTTCACTACGGACTGGAGAAAGTCTACGTGGAAGAAGGGCGGGGCCGGAAACTTTCCAACAGAGACAGTCTCAGAGTCGTTGTGGCGGTGGATAAAGATGGCAACGCCCTCATAAAGCAAGTAAACTTTAAAGATCGCGAACTTTACCTGTTCAAACTCATTTAGAGGGTAAATTTTACCGGGGCTTTGGTTCGGTCGATTTGCCTGGGCTATAATCGAAAAAGGGCAGGAGGCTCACCAGACTGATGGAAGATATTAAGAGCTTACTTTCGACATTTATGGTCATCGCTTGCAGTATCTATAGCGTTGTCTGGGGGATCACTTCCATTTACTTCACCGGCGAAGTCTTTTATAGAGCCTGTCGGTGGTTGCATGGACTTTGGGGCAAGCGCTATCTCTGGCAGGTTTCTTTCGGAATCGCGGGCTTGTCCCTGGCTGCGGGATTGTGTTGGATTCCGAATATACCCTGGGTCCCAATAGTTTTCGGTGCGGTATGCATTTTCAGCCTTGTTATGTTTATCGTGGCGCCTATCTATTATTGGATTAGAGCCTTCGACAATCGTGCGCTCAGGAGCAGAAATATTTTGCTGGTAGGACTTTTTCCGCTTTTTCTGATCAGCATTCTGAGCTGGTGTGGATTGATGGTCACATCATTTTTTGTGGCGGTCGGCATCATCTGCACCATGCGTGAATTTCTGATGGGGTTGTTCTAGCTTCATCGCCAGGTCAGGAGGAGTGACCTTATGGGAGATCTGTTCAATTTTGTTCTTTCTTGTTTGGCAATAGGTTACTCCTGTGTCCTTGCCATTACGGCGCTCTATTTTGTCTTTGATATGTTCAAGGTCTCTATCAAGTGGGTTGCCAGGCGATGGGAGAAGAAGAGCCTCTGGCAAGTTGCAGTCGGAATCGCGTTGCTTTCCGTTGGCGCCGGGATTTTCTGGCCTACTAAAATTCCCTGGGCTATTTTGGGATGTGGAACCATTGTTTTGGTTGTAGCGGCTTTTAATATTGGTCCTATCTATTATTGGATAAGAGCCTATCGAAGGGAATCCTCAAAAGTGAGGACCTCTATTCTGGTGGTTCTTACACCGGCACTTTTTATGATAGGTTGGAATTGGATGAGACTGCTATTCGGTTTTGGCTGGCCCCTGGGTCAGTCTTGAGGTTGGTGGAGGCTGACCTGTTGTCTTTTTCTGAGGCTAATCTAGCCGGATAGATTTAAGCCTTTTCCAGGATGTTTCAAACTTATGCCTACTCTAAACTACGTCTCCTCATTTCTCTGGAATGCCCTTTATTTGTTCTATGGTTTCGTTTGGATATTTTTGGCCTTCACTTTGGCCGGGGAAATTGCCGGTAGGAGCTTCAAGTTGCTTTCTGGATTATCCAGAAAGAGGAGTCTATGGCAGATTGCTGCAGGCATCGCGGTTCTTTCCCTGGCGATTGGAATCTTCTGGGCGCCCGAAACTTTCTGGACGAATAGTGAGGGCTATGTGTTTTATATCTATTTTCTTGTAGTGTCCTCATTCGCCCCGACTTACTATTGGATAAGAGCTTTTTGCATTAAATCCAGGGGCATTCGTATCGCATGCCTTGTAGCTCTTTTGCCTCTAATGACTTTCTCTGTCTACACTTGCTTCAGGCTTCTTGTTCTTTTTTGTTTCTAATTTTGAATCGCTTTCAATTTCGCCTTCTGTGGCCGCATCAGGGAACGTAGTGCGGACAATGTTGTATGATGAACCGGTCTGAGAATATTGAAGGAATTACTCCCTTGATGAAGTCCGGTCCGGGTAGAATTTTATTGGTATCCCTGGTCGTTTTAGTAGTTGGTGTTCTTCCTGCTCTAGCCGCCAATTTGCTAAGTAAAGGAATTGCCTATTATCAGCGGGGCGATTATTTGCGAGCCCGGCGTTACTTTCAGATGGTCCTGCGCCGCAGCCCCAATTACTGGCCGGCTCATTATGAGCTTGCCAACACTTATGTCAAAATGAATCAGCCGGCTCTTGCCAAAGGCGAGTATATGGCGACCTTGAACGCCAGGCCGGATGCTAAAACCGCTAAGATTTCGGGACAAATGGTCACTTTCTTGAACACCAGGCTCAGCAAAGAGGCTCATCAGCCTGATGCCGCCGGTGGTACTGCCTCTGCCGTCAACCAGCCGACTTCCGGAGGAAAAGAAGAGTTCAAACATAGAATCTATGTTGTTAAGCCAAGGTTCGATCATCCACCCGTAAGACAGAGCACAATTAATTTAGTGACTGATGTTGTTGACCGGCTGCCACCAAATGTATATGAAGCTCTGGATAGAGGTGGTGCCACAGTCAATCTTTCTCCGAACATGACCGACAAATGGCCTGATACCATGAAGAATATGGATGCCAAAGGGCTGCATATGGCTCAGGATGCTGCTCGTTGCTATGAACAGAATGTCTATATATACGACCGCCCATTGGTTAAAGGCACCAAAAACCTTGGTAATGGATTTGCCGCCGATGGTATCAAGAATGTTCTCTACCACGAACTGGGCCACGCAACCGACTGGAGTATGGGCAAGTTCTCTGCCAGTCAGGAGGTAATCACTGTCCATACCGATGACGTCAACAGTATGAGTCCTGCGGTTAAATCTCGATTGTGGTACTACACCACCATCGGCCCTAAAGGTTCGGTGGAAGCGGTAGCGGAGACCTTCGCCGGTCTGATGGGCGCCCAGGGTAAGGATACGGCGCTGGTAGCCCAACACTTTCCGCGATTGCGTGCCTGGCTTAAGAACAAGCTTAAGCTCTAATGTCCATTTAGTTGATTGCACTACGTGGTGTATAGCGGCTTCTGGTACTTTTCTTTTGGCAGTGAGTACCTTTGGCTATGGATTATTGAATCACAGCAAGAGTTGTGGTTTCCTTCAGTAGATGATTGACCGCGTCGGAAAGTTCATAAACCGCTAACTACTGTCCAAGCGGCTCGGCGCTGAAGTCTTCGACTAAACCAGCCTCTACGCGATAGCAAACGGTGATTGGATTGCAGCAAACTTCGCAGTCCTCGACATAGCTCTGGCTTTCCACGGAGCAGTCGAGGAGCATAGTGATAGACTCCCAGCAATACGGACATTGGAAAGAGTATTCTTCCAGCATCGCACCGAACCTTTGATACCGAATTAGGTGTTAAATTACCAGTTATGGTTCTGCGGACATCTATGTGGTCCACGACCATCGCAAAGGCATTGACCACCGCATTGGGGACATGAGTGGGGGCAAGCATTTAAGTTCCTGCCCTTGATGCTGTTGAATAGCTCGCTGATGAAATTGGTTATCATTTTTACCTCTTGGATAAGCGACATAACCAATATACCCGCAGTGATCCAATGCGGAAATTGCTTTTCTTTTCATGCTGCTCTGCCGCTACTCTAAGAACGGGCTAAAAGCCTCTTCACCTCAAGAACATCTGCCCTTTTCATTGGCTGTCCGGTAATTGATGATATCGGTACAATGTCTCGCCAGCTCCAGGGATAAACCGTTATTTCCACGGGATAAATCTTTTCTTTCCACTTCAAGTGAATAAATCGGCCTTTCTGGTTTTCGATGAGCTCTTCTTCCACATCTTCGTAGCCCTGGTCTTCAAGGTTTTGCATGATCTCGCACTGGTCATCGGAGAATGCGTGCAGGTCGATATCGGAAGTGGTGCGTATCTGGCCTGACAGAACACTACCTATCAGGAAGGGGTCGAAGTCGTCCAGAATCTGCATGAGATCAAGGGCGATGAGGCGCATCTCTTTGAGTCTTCGGTTTACTTCCTCGGTTCCAAGCTCTTCTTTTGTGAGCAGGGAAATATAATCGCGTATCTTTCTATTGGTAGGTCGATGGTTGGTGGCATCGAGACCTAACATCATTATTGCTCTATCTTTGGCGTCCAGGTATTCGTTTTCTACTCCATCTACAATTAATCGAGCCGCCTTCTCCGCGACTCTTTCTCTTGCGCTTTTTGACATATTAGGAACAGGCCTTCGCCTGTCTTCAGGGTTCTTTTATGCGTCTATGGCATATGGTCAATATTATAACCCATAGATCTGCGCAGGCTTAACTGTCTAGTGGTTTGTTAACTTCCATTTTGTCCAGGACATGCTTCCAGAGCACGCAGAGAGCAAAGAGGAGCACGGCGTTTCGAACCAGGGCAACCACGGCAAAGAAGACGTAGCGTCGCAATAATAGGGGCTCGGCCAGGGTGGCATTGAGTTGGGGCAGAAATTGAATTGAGAAGACAGTGATGGATGTGACGACTATGGCGAGCCACATATAGAGCACTTTGCTTTCCGGTAGGGATTTCTTTATTCTCTGCGGTCGGTAGTATCGCTTCAAGGCAAAGGCGATGATGATGAGTCCGATGAAAGTGCTGGTGTGCTGGAGTATGGAATATGTCGGAATTAACTCCGTG
>JAUIJG010000353.1 GCA_030431355.1 bacterium | reverse complement strand
CGGGAAAACAAGCGATTGCAGTCCGACCCGCAACTGTCCGGGCATTCCCCGGGTCAAGTCCTTGGCCGATACGGAGTTCACCACGGTGCCGAGAATCTTGGAGCCGGGAGGAACAACCACAATTCCCTGGTTGACGAAACCTTCCGGCAACATAATCGCGAAGATATCTCCGGTCTTGCTCTTTTTCGAAGACAACTCGGAGTCCAGGTTTCCGGTCAGAACGCTACCCACCGGAATTCTTGTGCTAAGGATTTGATTTATATGATGGGCGCTGCCCAGATGCCCGGGAATCATATGGGATGGAGCGTTTCCCTGGTTGAGCATCCCCGGAACTCCCAATTGAGAATGGGGACTCTGGCTGTAAGCCTGGGGAATTACCGGAGGAGGATCCGGTCTATCTATCTGCCATTGCTCCCTGGAATGGGCTGCTTGCTCATAAAAGACAAGAAGCACAATAATCGCAGCAATGAGAAGACGCAGAAATTTCAGCATCTTTAAAACTGTCTCTTGTTGCGCGGTTTGCACCGGTCGGGCTTCTTTCATGTTTATACGGATTTAACGATGAGGAATTACATAAACTGTGTTCATAGCCATCCAAGCCATTTGAACTCATTCTAGTTTCTCCCGATCAGTCTGGCTATGTGAAGAATACGTATATCAAGATGAAGCGAATATTGCAGGTTTTCGGGATGATCATGCTAAAATTACCGGTTCTTGCGGAACTCCTGCCCTGATAGCAGGATAGTTCACGCTTTTGTTAAGGCCCTTTGCCTGCTTAGCAGGACGCACATGACCATAAGGGGATTATTGTGTCAGAAGATAAGAATATAAAACTGTATGAAACAGTCTACATTATTCGCCCAAACCTGGACGAAGACGGAGTAGACAAGGCAATCGCAACAGTTGAGGAATTCCTCAAAAACAATAACTGCGAAATTGTCTCCACCGAGAAAAAAGGTAGAAAACGGCTCGCATACGAAGTTAAGAAGATGCGCGACGGCTATTACGTTCACACCGTATTCAAAACCGTGCCTGAAACAATCAGCGCAATCAAGCGTATGATGACCCTTTCAGAAGATGTTATTCGCGAACTCACAATATCTGTACCGAAAGCCGCCCTGGAAGTCCAGGCACAGTAGGCACAGGCTGTTTATAGGCAGCCAGGAAACCTTATATAGGAATACGGTACAGAGGTAATTTGAATGAGTTTAAGCAAAATAGTTGTATCCGGTCAGGTTATCAAAAGCCCGGAGAAAAGATTCACCCCTAACACAAACGTGGCGGTTACTGAATTTGCCATTGCAGTAAAATCGCCTCCTCGCCAGGGACAGCCCCAGGAACCCACGCCGGTAAAAGTAATCTGCTGGCGAGACCTGGCCGAGCGTATCGCCCAGGAGATTCAAAAAGGCGATATGGTCTGTGTGGACGGACGAATCCAGATAAACAACTACCAGACCCAGGAAGGTCAGAAGAGAAGAGATGTCGAAATCGATGCTGTTAGCGTCGAGAACCTCGGCAAACTGACCGGAGGAGAATCCCAATCCAGACCCAAAGCTGCGGCAGCCGTAAGCTCCGGTCAATCCCAGGAAGACATTGATTCCATCTTTGCTTCCGAGGACGAGATTCCCTTTTAACCAACGCAATTAAAGAACATAGATTTTTAGAAAAGGAGATAGAAAACCATGGGCCGTTTTAGAGGTGATGGACCACCCCGTAGAAGAAAAACTTGTAACTTCTGTGCAGACAAAGTCGAATATATCGATTTCAAAGATCCGGCTAGACTGAAGAAGTACACCACTGAACGTGGCAAGATTCTGCCCCGTCGCATCAGTGGAAACTGCGCCATCCATCAACGTAAGTTGACCGTGGCAATCAACAGAGCAAGAGATATCGCTCTTTTGCCCTTTGTAGCAGAAGGCTAAAACTCTGGAACTAAGCTAGACCGGAACGATCTTTGTTGGTCGTTCCGGTTAGCTAAACGACGGATCCCGGGATCCCAAGAGAAGTTTGAAAGAGATAGACCATATTTTTTTTCAAATTCTGCCTGGGGATGGTGGACCTTTAGATTAACTCTAGTGTAAGATCTTTTTTGCGAGCCGAAGTGGTGAAATGGCAAACACGCTACGTTCAGGTCGTAGTGAGCTTTATTGCTCTTGTGGGTTCAAGTCCCACCTTCGGCAAATTTTTTCAATACCAGTAAATGATAAGAGGTGCAATTGGCTTTAGATCCACGTCGTCCAGACCCAAAAAGAGAATTACCACCCTTGAATGATCGCATTAGAGTGCGCGAAGTCAGGTTGATCGATGACGAAGGAGGCCAGGTCGGCATAGTCCCGACGAAAGAAGCCCTCAGCCAGGCAAAAGAGAGGGGATTAGACCTCTTTCTGGTTCAACCCGACGCCAATCCTCCCGTAGCCAAGATCATGGACTATGGTCGATACAAGTTTGAGCAGGACAAGAAGGCTAAAGAAGCCAAGAAACGTCAGCACCAGGCTGATGTCAAAGAGATTAAGTTCCGTTACAAAATTGAAGACCATGACTACCAGGTAAAGCTGCGTAACGCAAAAAAATTCCTCAACAACGGTGACAAGATCAAAGTGGTGACGATGCTGCGCGGGCGCGAAATGCAGCACAGCAACATGGCTCTAGAGCTTATGAACCGCTTTGCCGAAGAGTTAACAGACTTATCGATTGTTGACAGACCGCCGAAATTAGAGGGCAGGAATGTTATTATGATTCTCTCGCCTGGATCTCAGAAGAGATAAGGTGTATCATCAGCTGTTCTTTCTCACTAGCCGCACCGGCTTTCTCCGTTTGGAGAGAATGAATCAGGTGGTGGCTATCTAGAATTATTCGGGTACTGATCATGCCAAAAATGAAAACCAACAAAGCGGCTGCTCGTCGTTTTAAAATTACCGGAACCGGAAAGGTTCTCCGCAAGCAATCAGGAACACGCCACATCAACGAGTGGATGTCCCAGGATGTGAAGCGTAACCTTAGAGGTTGGGCAAAACTGGACAAAGATGTCACAGCCCATATCCTCGAAATGTTCCCCTATCGTAAATACCTACGATAAAACAAAGCTTTCACCGGCACCGTTTCATCCTGTATAAGGGATCTCCTCCCCGACTACGTTTGAATCACGAAAGTATTTTCGGTTGCCGATGATGTGATACCAACTCAATCTATTTTCAAAGCAGGAGATAATTAGATGGCTAGAGTAAAACGTGGCAACGTACTGCAAAAGCGCCACAAGAAGATTTTAAAATACGCCAAAGGCTTCCGTGGTTCCCACTCCAAGCTCTTCACCGCAGCCAACCAGACGGTGATGAAAGCATGGAAAAACGCGTTTAGAGATAGAAGAAAGCGTAAGAGAGATTTCAGAAGACTCTGGATCACCCGTATCAATGCCGCCTGTCGTTCCCATGGCATGAGATACAACGAGTTCATCAACGGCCTCACCAAACAGCAAGTGGAAGTGAACCGTAAAATGCTTGCGGACATGGCTGTTCGTGACAAAGAAGCATTTGCTCAGCTGGTTGCGTTGGCTAAGAATTAAAGCTCCGGCAATCAGATTCATCCATGGACTTTGTGAATATTCAGAGTGCCTCTAATCCGCTTCTCAAGCGCGTTAGAAGTCTCAATTCGCGCTCGGGCAGAAACAAAACAGGACTCTTTCTGGCAGAAGGAGAGTCGGTTCTGGAAGAAGCCCTGAACACGCCTGATTTGCAAGTGGTCGATCTGATCGTTGCCTTTAAATACGGTGACGGCGACAAAAATAAGCTGACGCGCATGCTTGAGAATAGCCGCGCCCAACTCTTGTGTGACAAAGTTGTTATTGTGGAAGACAGGCTCTTCGATGAGCTTTCCACCACCGAGTCCCCCACCGGACTGTTAGCGGTGCTGAAAACGAAAGAGTACGAACTGGAATCAGTTCTTTCTAAGAAGAACTGTCTACTCACCCTGGCCCACCAAGTAAACGATCCGGGCAACCTGGGCACCATGTTCAGAACTTCCCGCGCTTTCGGAGCCGACGCCATGCTGCTCTCGAAAGGCTCGGTAGATCCCTACAATCCCAAAGTGGTTAGGGCAGCAGCTGGTGCGCTTTTCAGCCTCCCTTTCATATCCGGAGTCGATGGTCAGTGGCTGCTTGAAGAAGCCAGGGATAGAAAGATAAAGACCCTGGCCCTGGATGCCGATGGAAGACAATCAATTCAAGAGACAGACTTAACCGGTCCTGTGATACTGGTTATGGGCAATGAGGCCAGGGGATTGCCGGAGTCCATGGTCAAGGACGATGGAGCCCTCCACCGAATCCCTCAATTTATCCATCGCCCATGCCATAACCCTATTTGAGGCTTACAAACAGAGGAGTTCAGGCAGCAATCTTGATAGAATAAACGCTGGAGAGAAGAAGGCAAGCGAATAGAATGTCAGAGCCCACCCCCAGAGAATTGGCTGAACTGGAAGAGGAGGATGAGATGCCGTCGCCCCCAGGGACATCTTTTGCGGAAGAGTCTGAGGTCAAAGCGGTCTCAACTACAGAAACAGCATCCGGTGGCAACAACGGAAACTATAACGTGGACGCCGACCTGGACGACGATAAAGATGACGATAAAGATGACGAGTCTTCCTCCATGACAGTGGTGGAACATCTCGATGAACTGCGAGTTCGGCTGATTCGTTCCATCGCCTATATCACCATCGGATTTTTCGTTTCGCTTCTTTTTACCAAAGACATAATGCGTTTTCTCCAGGCACCGGCAGGAGATATCACCTTCCAGGCTCTCTCCATAGAAGAACCGGTTATGGTCTTTTTCAAAGTAGCTTTTTATACAGCTTTGATTAGCGCTTCCCCTTTTATTCTCTGGGAGATAAGCCAGTTTGTGGCGCCGGGACTCACCGAGAAAGAGAAAAAAATTGTCGCTCCGGCACTAATTGGTGGACCTGTTCTCTTTATATGCGGAGCTGCATTCGCTTATTTTCTCCTGCTCCCGCCGATGCTTCATTTTTTCCAGTCATTCGGAGAAGGGGTCACTCCTATCAATCAAAGATTGGACTTCTACATGTCCCTGGTTTCCTCTTTGTTGCTATACATGGGTCTCTGTTTTCAGCTTCCGATAGTGCTGTTCGCCCTCTCTTTAACCGGTCTTGTCACCTCTGACCACCTGATTAAGATATGGCGATACGCGGTGGTGGGGGCTTCTGTGGTAGCTCTGGTCATCACCCCTGATCCCACAGCAGTTTCAATGCTTCTGGTAACCGGCGCGCTCATCGGTCTCTATTCGATTACTGTTCTGGTGTTAAAACTATTCGGGAGATAGTCCTGGTATTAAATCCGGAACCAAATTAAAGCAAGATGAATCAATTTCCCATCTCTGACGATATCCAGATCATTATCTGGCTGCCGCTCGCGCTATTGACAATAAAAGAGGTAAAGGAAAACTGGCGTCAGATCTTCGACAGGGATCTCACGGTCAAAGACAGAAGCTCTCTACACAAGATCAACATGTTCTTTCTTTTGCCACTCGTGGTGCTTATCCACGAGATCGGTCATGCCCTGGCCACAATCTACCTGGGAGGAACT
>JAUIJG010000352.1 GCA_030431355.1 bacterium | reverse complement strand
TGGAGGTCTGGTTCCCCGCCCAAAACAAATATAGAGAGATCAGCTCCTGCAGCAACTTCGCAGAGTTTCAAGCACGCAGAGCAGGCATCAAATACAAGCCGGCTGATGGCGGGAAAGCCCGATACATCCATACGATAAACGGCTCCGGACTGGCCATAGGGAGGTCATTGGCTGCCATTCTCGAAAATTACCAGCAGGAAGACGGCTCTGTTAAGGTGCCGACAGTTCTCAGACCGTATCTGAACGGACTGGAAACAATCTCAAACAACTGAAGCATGACAGAGAAAGAGCCTGTCGATATGGTCAAAAAAGCAGCCCTGGAGACCGCCGCTTCCAATGCGAAATCAACTTCGGACCAGGCCTTAAAACATATTCAAAACGCATGCCTGGTAGCAGGCACCGGCCACACTCTCGCCGTACTTGCATCCATATATAACTTCCGAGCAGGAGATCTGAGCGACTTCACAGTCCCCCGCCTGATGAGCTTCGTCTCCATTCATCCTCACCTCTGGCAAACCAACTGCCTGGCGCTGATGGTGGCAAGCCTCAGTCTTTTATGGTTCATGCTTTCACTTTACCGAGCCAATCTCAGATTCGGCAGCATCCGTCCTGTTTTCTGCCTCTGCCTATTTTTCATCGGGCTGACCATCAATCTCTCTTGTTTCACAACCTTGATGGGAACCTTCATGGATGTGTCCATCCAATCCCTTTCTGACGACTCGCTGACAAGGTCGGTGATGAGAATGGATGCCTGGAGGATACTCAATCAATCGGCCGGTCAGATATTTCTCCTCGGAAATGGATTGTACGCATTGGCCGGCTTCGGACTGACGGACCTTCTTACAGAGACCCGCGAGATATCTTTCTGGATCAGAAAAAGTGGCTATCTAGTATGGTCCTTATTGCTTCTCTCCTGCCTGATGGCCTTCTTCTCTCTTTTGCCCCAGGCCATCGTTACATTCTTCTGGACTATTGTCTTGTTCATTGTCTGGACCGTACTGATCTACGTAAACATAGACGGGCTCTTCCAGAAGAGAAGACAGACCGAGCAAACAACGGGACCCGCTAAAGAGAATTAAGAAATTGGCCGGATTCACAACCCGGACAATCGGGTTAAAATGCTCTTTCCTCAACCAAAAGTAGAGCAAGGACCCAGACAATGCCCGCCAAACAAACCAGACATTTGAATCCCGGTGAAGAATTGACACCGAAATGGTCTGAGCTGCTGCACGGGCTGACCGTCTCCAGTACAGACCCGTCGCCCCTATATCAAAAAATTGTCGACCGGATTCAAGAAGCCATAGACGGCAATTTGATAGCAGAGGGCAGTCGCCTACCAACCAACCGAGAGCTGGCCAAGTTACTGTCCGTAGATCGGTCCACCGCTTTAAGAGCCTATAGCGAATTGCGCAAACGCGGATATCTTGAAAGTCACGTAGGAAGAGGTAGTTACGCATGTCGACCAGCCAGAGAATCAAAATGGCAGAGTTGGCAGCCTGGTTTCGACTGGCAAGAGCGCTTCTCCCGGGCAAGTCACACTGTCTCTGATATCTTCAGCACCGAATCCGAAAGATATGAGTGGAATCCGGAAATAATCTCCTTTGCCGGAGGCATCCCTTCCTTCGACAATTACCCCACCAGCGACTTTGAAGCAATACTCAACAGAATTCTAAAAGAGAAACGCGCCAAAGAACTCTTTGAATACAGCCCGGCAGAAGGCCACGGCGCTCTCCGGAAGCAAGTTTTGGAACATCTGGAGAGATCGGAAAATCCTTCAAGGGAAGAGGAGCTGCTTATAGTAAGTGGCTCTCAGCAGGGCATCGATATCGTCAGTGGTGTGATGCTGGATCCAGGAGACTATGTGGCCCTGGAAGACCCCACCTATCTATGGGCTACTTGCAGTTTCAAAAGTAGACAGGCAAGATGCTTGCCTGTCCCCCTGGACGGCGGCGGAATAAGACTTGACGTACTGGAATCCCAACTAAAAAGATACCGCCCGAAGTTCATCTATGTAATTCCAAACTTTCAGAATCCTACCGGTCTGACCATGCCCCTGAAAAGAAGGGAAGAGTTGCTGGCTCTTGCAAACAAATACCAGACACCAATTCTGGAAGACGACTTTGTCGGTGACCTTCGATACGAAGGAGAACGTCTTCCCTCCCTGCGTGCCTTGCCCGGGGGTAAAGATCTGGTAATTCATCAAGGCACTTTCTCAAAAGCTCTCTGCCCGGCTCTTCGTCTTGGCTGGCTTGTCGCTCCTGAGAAGGTAATTTCCAGACTGATCCTGGCAAAACGCGCCTCCAATCTATCTACCAATTCCCTTTCTCAGATCATCCTGGCCGAGTTTCTTCAAAAAGGTCTGATGCAGGATCATCTTGGCTCCATTACACAGACCTATAGAAGCCGAAGGGATGAGATGCTGAGAAGCCTGGATAGAGAGTTCGGAGCTTCAAGAGAAAGCACCGCATCCGATATCAGCTGGTCTCGCCCCCAGGGAGGCATGTTTATCTGGCTTCGGCTACCTGACGGCTATTCCTCCAGGGAATTGCTCCGCCACGCCATGTCGGAGAATGTCTCTTTCGCGCCGGGTCACTTGTGCTTCGCTTCCCAACAGAACACTCAATACTTAAGACTTTGCTTTATACAAAACGACGTCGACTCCATAAAAGATGGAATCACTAGACTTTCAAGAGCTTTCAAAATATACGAAACGGAAAAGAGAGAGGATGCTTCCCGCAGAGACAAACCGGTATTTACCGGGGGAGGTCACACCTTTATCTAAACATCAGATTTATTGCGAACCGAATTTCACAACCCAAAAGGAGTTACCCATGGCCACAGAGTTAAAAGAGAACAAAGGCGAAGGAATCGCTACCGGCACCGAAAAGGTTAAAAGAGCACTGCCCCAGATGCTCAAGGGCGGAGTCATAATGGATGTGGTAAACGCGGAGCAGGCAAAAATTGCCGAAGCGGCCGGCGCCGTTTCAGTAATGGCCCTGGAGAGAGTACCTGCGGATATAAGAGCAGACGGCGGGGTAGCCAGGATGAGCGACCCTGAGCTGATTGAAAAAATAATTGAAGCGGTATCAATACCGGTGATGGCAAAAGCACGCATAGGCCACTTCGTGGAAGCCCAGATTCTTGAAAGCCTGGGTGTAGACTGCGTGGACGAGAGCGAAGTGCTTACCCCTGCCGATGAGCAGTATCACATAGACAAATCCAAATTCACCATTCCGTTCGTCTGCGGCGCCCGCAATCTTGGCGAAGCCCTGAGAAGAATCGGCGAGGGCGCTGCCATGATCAGAACCAAAGGCGAAGCCGGCACCGGAGACGTGGTGGAAGCGGTTCGTCATGCCCGCTCTATTCTTGGCGAAATCAGAAAACTGGGCGCTCTCTGCGATGACGAGTTAATGACCTACGCCAAAGAGATCGGCGCCCCCTTTGAACTGGTGAAGAAAGTCAAAGAAGAAGGGAAACTGCCGGTGGTCAATTTCGCCGCAGGCGGAATCGCAACCCCCGCCGATGCGGCCTTGATGATGCAGCTTGGCGTGGACGGAGTTTTTGTCGGCTCAGGCATTTTTAAGTCAGGCAACCCGGAGCAACGAGCCAGCGCCATAGTAAAAGCGACCACCTACTTCAAAGACCCGGAAGTGCTGGCCGAAGTAAGTAAAAACCTGGGCGAAGCTATGGTAGGTCGCTCAGTGAGTTCCCTGGCTCCCGAAGAAGCACTTGCCACTAGAGGCTGGTAATAGAGGTAGTTAGATGGAACTGATTGATAATTCTTGCCTTCAAATTGGCGTACTCGCCTTACAAGGCGACGTCCAGGAACACATAAACACTGTCGAAGCCCTCGGTCACCGGGGGCTCGCGGTGAAGTACCAGGAGCAACTTGAGGCGCTTGATGGAATCATTATTCCGGGTGGCGAATCAACTACAATCAACAGGTTAACTGAAGCCAGAGCCCATGGACTCTTTCAAGAGTTGAAGCAGAGAGCTCAATCCGGTCTTCCTGTTTACGGAACCTGTATGGGCTCGATAATGCTGGCTAAGAATCTGGAAGGCTCCAGCCAGGAAACCCTCGCCCTGATGGATATCAAAGTGCGAAGAAACGCCTACGGCTCCCAGGCAAAGAGCTTCGAGACGGATCTGAATATCAAAGGTCTGGAAGGAGAGCCTTTTCCGGCAATATTTATCCGGGCACCGGCAATAATAGAGGCAGCTTCGGGAGTTGAAGTTCTTAGTGCGATGGGAGACTCAATCGTGGCTGCCCGCCAGGATCACTTTCTGGCTACCACCTTCCATCCCGAATTGACCGGCGACAGTAGAATCCACCAGCTCTTTCTCAATATGGTAGTAGATTCTAAAAGAGCCAGCAACGAAAGAGCATTGATAGTGGACCCATGCCACGAAACCGGCAACCTGGCGGTCTAAGAAAAAATCTTAGACCTGTCACGGAGGGGTCACCTCCTGGTGGTATATAAGAGTAGGAAAAGATTTCGAACACAACCACCTGGAGAGTTTCTAAATGGCTGATGGACTGCAAGAGCTGGTAATTGACAACGCCCCCGACAAAGGAGGCGACGTGGAGCCGCAAAAATTCGACGATTTTAGAATTGCCCAACCCACAGACAAGTTAGCCCAGGGCGACGAGGCGAGCACGGAGAGGGACACTTCTCCAGCCATAAGCCCACTGGTGGGCGCAAAAGTCTTCGAGATTATGGAAGGTCATGGCGAACCGAACAACTGGGCGGCCAACGGAGAGCGCGGTCAGGAACTGATCGAGAGCTCCTATGACAAAATAGGTCAACTTTCAAAACTTCCCGAAGGTGTAATCAAAGGGACATCTGCCGACAACGCAGGCGATGTGAACAACTGGCTTGCCAGAGAGAACATGGATATCCGACTCCAGGATCAGGGCAAGGGTCTCTATCTGGCAGCAAAAATGCAAATCAATACCGAATTTACCGGGGGTAAACCAAGACAGTTCGAATCCCAGGAAGGCGGTGAGACTAAGTCTTATGACGGATTTATCAAGCCCTCTAAGGTGATCGAGGTGGACGGAAAGCAAGTGGTTGTCCTCAATGATGATCCTTCTAAAGGCCCCCTTATCTATCTCACTCCCACCGAAGGAAAAGTGACCGGCAGTGAAGCAAACGCCATTGGAGAGAAGATAGCCGGCGCCGCAGAAGGTGCTAAGGAAGTACCCGGCATCACCCATGTGCACATGGCCAATTCGTTCATAAATCATCAGGGAGACATAAAAGAGCTTGTGGGAGCCGTAAATTTGGAGACCGGCACTGAGATAAATCAAGCCAAGCTTCAAACCATCGACTGGACCAATAAAGATGGTGCCGGCTTCGTCCAGGCTGCAGCTGTGGCTGCTTCCAGAGGAATCGCAATGGGACCTGAAGACTCCCAGATTTACAAGCTGGACTCAGAATATGTAAAAACCTACGTTATTCCCGGAGTAGGTGCCGTGGCAAGCGTTCCAGTTGGTAGAGAAGACTGGAAGAACCCTCCGAAAGAACTGATAGAAAAGTTCGGCGGCAAATAAAAACGAAATTTTCAATTTAAATCTAATAGAATTGAACT
>JAUIJG010000351.1 GCA_030431355.1 bacterium | reverse complement strand
CATAAACCACTCGCTTATCAGGGTCCAGGGAGGTCACGTACAAAGGAGTTTCATGGGCAACACCGATGCCGCGGCGCTGACCGATAGTGTAGTTGTGGGTACCTTTGTGTTCTCCCAATAAAGCACCGGTGACGGTGTGAATTATTGGTCCAGGCTTCTCCACAATAAAATCAGCAAGATACTCCTGGGGTGTGGTGCCGAAGGGAATGAAGCAAAGATCCTGGCTGTCCGGCTTGTCGGCAATTACGAGACCTCGGGACTGGGCAATGGCCCGAATCTCCTCTTTCATGTATCCACCCAGAGGTAACAGCGTTGAATCAAGCTGTTCCCGGGTCAATCCCCAGAGAACATAAGACTGGTCCTTGCCTGGGTCTTTTGCCCGGGCCAGTCGCCTACCTGACTCCGTCTCCACCACCCGGGCGTAATGACCGGTGGCCACGTAACGGGCGTCCAGATGCTTCTTGCCATAATTCAAAAGGGCTCCCCATTTGATAAGCGTGTTGCAGAGACTGCACGGCAATGGAGTACGGGCCCTTTCGTAGGACTCATGAAACTGATTGATGATCTCATTCTTGAACAACTCTCTGAGATCCACCGCATGGTGCTCTATTCCGAGCTGCTCGCAGACCCTGGCCGCATCTACCATACCAGTATCACAGCAGCGACTGCCGGATTTGATCAACCATCCGGTCACTCCGACAATGTCATAACCTTGTTCCATCATCAAGGCTGCGGTGGCACTACTATCGACACCACCGCTCATTAACACCGCCACCCGGGTCTTATTCCTGGGCACCGGTCTCACTTCACGACGGGCAGCCACATTACAGACTTCTTCCACAAGACCGGGATCAGGAAGCTCGGAGTCTTTACCGCGAAGGTTGACGTGTTCGTCCACTCCGGGCAACTCACGTTTCTTCCCGGGCTCCACCACCGCATCTACCTTGTCTTCGGCTCTCTTATTGGATTTTGTATCTGTACTGGTCATGACTTTCGAACTCTGGCAAAGCCCTGATTTTACTATATAGCCGCCCCCTTGTTGACAACCAGGGGGAGCCAGGGGCAGAAATCTTTACTCTTTGGAGTCCGCGATAGAGGAGATAAATCTCAGCTGCCCATTAAAGCGGCGATATGATTTCGCGCCCTGGCAGCGTTAGCGCCGGAAGGGGCGTCTCTTAGATAATTTTTGTACTCTTTCACAGCGTCCCTGGTCTTCTTCATCTTTTCAAGCACCAGACCTCGATTGTAATGGGCCACAGGCAGCTTGCCCATGGATTGGGCGATGGCTATTCGATAAGCACTTTCAGCCCCTTTAAGATCTCCGGAATGTTTGAGGATGATGCCGTGAAGGTTGTGGACCAGGGGGCAGAGCTTTTCCTGGCGACGAGCTTCATCTATGGCGGCATTGCATGCCTTGCGCGCCGACATCCATTTGCCCATCTTCTTATAAGCGTTTGCCAGATTGTAATTTGCTTCTATCAATCTACCGTCGCTCAACTCAATAGCTTTCTTGAAATTGGTGACCGATTGAGCCACTTTGGCTGGCAAACCCTGTTTCAGCTGGCAATAGCCAAGGGTGTTCCAGAAAGAGGCATCCCGGCCGTGCTTTGTGGCAACCATAGCGGCAAGCAAAGCCTCGGCTTTGCCGAACTTGCCTGTCTCCATGAAGCTGGTCACGGAATCCAGACTTCCCCCAACCTTCTGGACCGATGCAGCCGATCCGTTAGGCTTTGCCGCAGCGCCTTTTAACTCCGCAATCTTAGCCAGGGTGTCTTTTTTATAAGCCGAGTTCTTTTCAAATTTCAAAGATGCTTCATAGGCATCGATAGCTTTTTGGGCATCACCTTTGGCTGCCAGGGTCAGACCGAGATGATAGTAGGCCAGGGCATAGTCTTTTTTGAGGGAGATCGCTTTATTTATGTGCTGCTCAGCCTTATCAAAGTCACTGAGACAGTAATAGGTGGCGCCAAGACCATTATGGGCGGCGGCGAAATCCGGCTTCAGCTTTATCGCTTCCAGATAATGGATCTCAGCTTCCGAATAATCCTTATCATCCCTCAAAACATTGGCGAGATTATATTGAAGCTGCGGGTCCTTTTCGTTGGCCAGGCGGAGCGCCAACCGGTAGAGATTTGCCGCATCGGAGAATTTCCCCTGTTGGTAGCGGACAGCTGCCAGATTGGAGAGGCTGGGCACAAAGAGCGGTTCGATCTCCAGAGCCTTCATATAGTTTTTCGAAGCTCCGGTAAGGTCGCCGGTTCGATAATAAGTCAGACCCAGATTGTTATAGGCATCCGGACAATTGCTGTCCAGTTCAAGCGCTTTCTGAAATTCTTGCCTGGCGGCCTGGTACTGGCCCGACTCCAGGAACATGCTGCCCTGATCAAGATGAATAAATACATCCCGCTGGTACTGCCTGGTGGTTTTAGACTGGCAATAAGAGCCCGTGAGAAAGACCACGAGACAGATGCATATGGGGATGATTCTTCTGAAGCGCATAATCATTATTAAAGTATAGATTCATCTAACGAAGTTATCAATTTTGTTATCGATAAAGTCATATAGCAATTGATTTCCTGGAGCCTAATCTGTCCCCCGTGTTAAGATACTCGTTTGCCAATTTTCCCGGACGTGCCCTTCTTTAGAAGCCCTGCGGCACGTAAACAGGTAACTAAAAGTAGTCAAAAACTTATGCGCGACAATAAACTTGCCAACGCTCTTCATGAGTCCTTTAGAAACAGCCCAAACTATGCTCGCCTTCTAGCCAGAACCGCCCGGGGAGCAAAAACCGAACTAAATCTGGCCGGTCTCACCGATTCTGCCAAGAGCTTGATTATCTCAAGCCTGCAACATGAGATAAGAAGGCCTGTTTATCTTGTTGTCCAGGACAATCACTCCGCAGCCCATTACCACCAGGAACTTTCAAATCTCTCAAAATATAGAGTTTTTCTCTATCCTGCTTCGGAAGTCTCACCCTACGAGCAAGTATTGAGCAGTCCCGACAATGTGGCTAGCCAGATGGAGCTGCTTCAACATCTCCAGAATGAGCCCCGGGAGCCATTTGTCGTGGTGGCAACCGCCAAAGCCTTGATGCAGAGAATCCTACCACCGGCAGTGCTGAAAGAGAATTGTTTTACCATCAAAGTGGAAGAATCCTACTCTTCAGATGAGCTGGCTAAAAAACTTACAAGATTGGGATACAGTCGGGAGACCCTCGTCTCTCTCAGAGGCGAATTCAGCATCCGGGGAGATATTGTCGATATTTATCCCTCCACCGGCGCTCCCCTTCGTCTTGAGTTCTTCGGAGAAGAGGTTGAGTCGATTCGAACCTTCAACATTGAGAGTCAGCGCTCCGTAGAAGAGTTAACTGAAGCTGTCGTCACTCCCAGATGGTGGGTGGTGCTCGACGAGGGAGAAGAGAGTCGAACCCGGCTGGTGGAAAGCCTTCGCGCGGTTATGGACGAATCTATAAAAGAACTTTCCGACAACGACGCCGATACTTTGCGATCCGTGATGGAGACCGATTTGGAATCCCTGGAAGCAGGAGCTTACCCTGAGTCGGTTGAATACTACGCTCCATACATCCATGACAGTTTTGCTTCTCTAGCGGACTACATAGACAAAGAGAGCATAATCGCCTTTGATGAATGGGATTCGGTTTCTCAGTCATTGAGCTCTTTCGAAGAGAAACTGGACAAAGCCTATAAAGAAGGTCAGGAATCCGGCAGACTCCTCAAGCTACCCTGGATGCTCCATTTACCCGGTCAAAAGGTGATGGAAGGTTTCAAAGACTTCCAACGCATCTTCCTCTCCAGTCTTCCGGTTTTTGAAGAGAAAGACAAAGAAGCGGTGGTGGAATTTAAAGCCAAACCGGTGGAGAAATTCGGCAACCAGATGAATCTGGTTATAGATAAGATCAGAGAATGGCGCAGTCAAGCCAATCGCATTATCATCTCCACGGAACAACCCCAGAGAATGATCGGGATTCTTAGAGAATGGGACTGCCCGGCAAAATATGTTTCCGGTCCCAATGACAATACCGTGATTCGAGGACAATCCGAGAACATTGAGGATGAAAGCAATCCTGTGGACGACTCGGTCTGGGTCACCAGATATGGTTTCATACACGGATTCGTACTCGATGACGAGAGCCTTGTTTCGATTACGGATGGTGAGCTTTTCGGACTGAAGCGTAAACCCACCGTCTACAGACGTCCTGCCATAGACAAGAACTATGAACGCTTCACCTCGGTGACCGACCTGAAAGTGGGTGACTATGTTGTCCACATAAAGCAGGGAATCGGTCAGTTTACCGGAATCAAGAGAATAGAGGTAGACAAGCAACAAAGAGAGTATCTGACCGTACAGTATACCGGCGACGATAAGCTCTATGTCCCAGTCGATCAGATCAACCTTTTGTCACGCTATCGCGGCGCAGGAGATCACAAACCAAGGCTGTCGAGGCTTGGTGGAGCGGAATGGGAATCCACCAAGAAGAGAGTCAAGCGCTCGGTAAAACAGATTGCCGAGGATCTCGTCAATCTTTATGCGTTAAGAGCGAAACAGGAAGGTTTTCAGTCAGCGCCAGACACGCCCTGGCAGTATGAGATGGAGGAAGCTTTTCCTTTCGAAGAGACTCCCGACCAGTGGCAAGCCATCGTCGATGTCAAAAAAGATCTCGAATCTAAAAAACCTATGGACCGGCTGATCTGTGGTGACGTGGGATTCGGTAAAA
The DNA here is from genome assembly GCA_030431355.1 of bacterium. Next base: position 864 of record JAUIJG010000351.1, on the reverse strand, counting down.
CAGAAGTAGCTATTCGTGCCATTTTCAAAATGGTTATGTCCGGCAGGCAGGCAGCTGTGTTGGTACCGACCACGGTGCTGGCCCAGCAACACTTCAACACCCTGGCGGAGCGCTTCGCCCCTTACCCGATCAGGTTAGGGTCATTGAGCCGCTTCCGCACCGCAAAAGAACAGAGGGATGTGGTGCGACGCCTGGCCACCGGTGAATGCGATGTGGTAGTAGGCACCCACAGAATGCTCCAGAAGGACATGTCCTTCAAAGACCTCGGACTGGTGGTCATCGACGAAGAGCACCGATTTGGTGTGGCCCACAAAGAGAAGCTGAAACAGTTAAGGGTGATGGTCGACGTCTTGACCATGTCCGCCACCCCAATTCCCAGAACCCTCAATATGGCTCTCTCCGGCACCAGGGATCTGTCCCTGATCTCCACTCCTCCCGTTAACCGGGCGCCGGTTAAAACCTTTGTCGGTGAGTACAAGCTGCCCCTGGTGAGAACCGCTATTTTGCATGAGATGGAGCGAGGCGGTCAGATCTATTTCGTCCACAACCGAATAGATTCCATCGAAAACATCGCTTTCGAACTAAAACAGCTGGTGCCGGAAGCCCGCATCATCGTCGGTCACGGACAGATGAATGAAAGAGAGTTGGAGAATGTGATGCTCTCCTTCAACTCCCATGAATTCGATATCTTGCTCTGCACCACCATCATCGAATCAGGACTCGATATTCCAAACGCCAACACAATAATCATCAATGAAGCGGATAAGTTCGGTCTTGCCCAGCTCTATCAGCTCAGAGGTCGGGTGGGAAGAAGCGAAACCCAGGCTTATGCCTATTGCCTCTTCAGACCGCAGAAAGTCTTGA
>JAUIJG010000350.1 GCA_030431355.1 bacterium | reverse complement strand
AAAGTCATATTCTATTCCGACGGCAGCCGAACATCATTCAAATTTGGTGAGGTTGAAGTTGAGTTTCGAAGTGCCTGTCCACGTAAACGAAAGCTGGTGGATGACAGAGTTGGAAAGTATCTCAAGGCTCTCTGGTTTCTCGGTCCCTTGGGCTATGTGCAAGAACAATTTGTGGCTCTCGGTTTCGACCGAATCGAACGAAGAGCTCTCAAAGCGCAGCTGATATTCATGCCCGGCTGGCTCCAGGCACTATTTCCTAAATGGAAAAGTAAGTACAGAGACTATGAACTCTACGGCGCGCCTGTTCTGGAAAGAGATGAAAGCCTCTTTGCGAGAATAAGCAAATTACGCAAAGCTGGCCGTGGTCGTTCAGTTCCATTCCTCTAATTTCTATTTCTCTATTAATGATCGGCAACGGATATTTAAGGTCCGCAACGGAAATTTAAAAGCCGCAACGGATATTTAAGATCCGCAGCGGAGAATTGAGTCCTGGGGGATAAGTATGTCTCCCAGTATTCGAATCTACCTTGCTAATTAATTAAACGGGTCGAAGTCTTTCAAACAATCTGCCGAAACTACCGCCAGCACGGTCTGTCCTTCTGGGTCTTCTTTCTCAGTGTCGTGGTTGGTCGTTCTATTTACTTCTTCTCTGTCGATGGTAGGAGCCAGATCATCTTCGTCCAGGAACAGAGAATCTTGCCCTTCTCGTTTTTCAACAAACAGGTTGTTCTGCTTAAACGCCTTGTTGACGCTTTTGTCGCTCTGGCAATCGCTTTCTCCGCATCCACAGCTCCTGCCTTCCACCTCTTTCATAATTTCAGAAAGAGAACGGTCGTCGTAAGGGAGCTGTTTCAATTTGCCAGGCTTTGATTTTGCCGATTTGCTCTTAAAGCTAAAAGGCATGCGATATATATCGAAGCTTATTTCTAAGCTGCCAGCCAGATATTCGCCTTGATTTGGGAAGGGTGAAGACATATTCGGATTTTAAAAACAACAAGGGTAGCCTCACATTAGCCTCAGTTTGTGAATTTTTGGTACCCTGTTGGGCGAAGGCGCAGAAGAGGAAGCTGTTGGGCGAAGGCGCAGAAGAGGAAGCTGTTGGGCGAAGGCGTAGAAGAGGAAGCTGTTGGGCTTTGAGTTTGGAAGCGGAAGGAATTCCATCGCAGCGACTACCATCGCAGCGATTAGCGTCGCAGCGACTACCATCGCAGCGATTAGCTTCGCATCGAAGTGTGCCACATCGAAAGGCGCTGCATCTATTACTTCCTGAGGACCGATAGAAATGGATTCATTAATAAGAGAAGCTGCAGCAAAAATAGCCCCCCTGGAAAAGCTTGTAGTTTTGAGCGGAGCCGGCGCCTCAAGGGAGAGCGGCATCCCCACATTTCGCGAAGCACAGACGGGACTCTGGGCTAAATATAATCCAGAGGACTTGGCCACACCGGAGGGATTCAGAAGCGATCCTGAACTTGTCTGGCAGTGGTATGACTGGCGCCGCACGAAACTTGCCGAAGTTTCTCCCAACCCCGGTCATTTTGCTATTTCCGCCTTCGAAGAAATCGGTTTGGAGGTTCCGGTCGTTACTCAAAATGTTGATGGATTGCATCAGAAAGCCGGGTCAACGGACGTGATTGAATTGCATGGAAGCATAAGCCGCTTCAAATGTTTTGATAGTGGGCATCCGGTGGCGGATGTCCCCCTGGGATTAACCAAACCGCCGCTTTGTCACTGTGGTTCCCAGACAAGACCTGATGTGGTGTGGTTTGGCGAGTCTCTCTCTTCCGCTTGTTTAAACCGGGGTCTAGCCGAATGCGAAGGTGCTGAAGTTTTGATAGTCGTAGGCACTTCCGGGATAGTTCAACCAGCCGCATCACTCCCGGTGGCAGGGCTTATGAAAGGCGCTTTTCTTATTGAAGTAAATCCGGAAGAGACACCTTTGACCAGCAGCTGTCAGCTATTTTTCAAGGCCCCGGGAGGCGAGGTTCTTCCTCTTCTTCTGGATGCCGTCAAAGCACTACGTCACTAAAGTGTTCGGAAGTTAACCCGGCTTTTGATGGTTATCTCAACAAAAGTGTGCTATGGCACCACCATCGGATTTGCTCCTTTTGCGGTGGCACCAGGGAAGTTGATTCTTGTATATCGAATGGGTGTCGACCGCATATCGATTCCCGTTTATTAGCAGCCTGAGCCAAAGATCAGGCAAATAAAACAGAAGGCATACGGTCCATATATCGTGTATAGCTAATCGGCTATGAAGGTATTTCAATAAAGGAAACTCTCTCTACTTGATTTCATGCGAACAGCCCAGGCCGTGGGTTTTGTTCAAATCGATATCGTCAATGTATATCCAATTGCAGTTATTGCAGTTTGTGTCTGTGAGTGTTAACTTCGTAGCACCTGAAAAAAATAAGGGAAATCACACACATACCATAGTACTCGGCAATCACGGAGCTGCATTTTTGCAGCTTGGTGGGGGAAGTGTGGTGCAATTCCACCGCTGTCCCGCAACTGTTACCTGAATCTAAATTCAAAGCAGAAATTGAGATTTGATTTGATTCGGAAGCCAGACTACCCACCCGAGTACTTAGGGCGCTAACTCTTCGAGGACCATGAGAGGACGTCTAGTGACAAAAACTAGCTTTTGTTGCGCCCGACGCTCTTCTTGGTAATCCTCTCACCAAGAGAGGACGTCTTTTCGCCAATATATGCTCATTCCGGAGGACCGATAATGAACCAAGCCACCGCCTACAAGAACCCAGAGAAAACGGGCTCAGTAGAGGACTCAAGTAACCTGACCAGCTCCATAAGTATGACTGGTTCCAATGGTGCCGCCGGAAGTGGCGGTGATTTTAAGGTACTCAGACGTAACGGCTCGGTGGCCGACTTCCGTCCCGAGAAAATAGCCACTGCCATGACCAAGGCGTTCCTCGCCGTGGAAGGCGAAGGCGGTACAGCCAGCTCCAAGATTCGCGACCTGGTCAAACGTCTGACTGAGCAGATTGAAGGCACTCTTAAAGGTAGACTTCCCGAAGGCGGCGTGTTCCATATAGAACATGTACAGGACCAGGTCGAGATCGCCTTGATGAGAGCTGGCGAATATGAAGTGGCAAGAAAGTACGTTCTATATAGGGATGAAAGAGCAAAGGAGAGAAAGTCGGAAGAAGCCACTGTTAGCTCTTCCATGGAAAGGCAGATCTCCATCACCCGCAAAGACGGCACCAAGACGCTTCTCAACGTGGCTGAAATCGAGAAGATCGTCGATGAGGCGTGCTCCGGTTTCGGATCTGAAGTATCAACTGCACTAATCCTTGATGGTTCTCTCGGTGGACTTTATGACGGAGTATCCGAAGCCGAATTGTGGAGAGCGATAATATTCAGCTCCCGGGCTTTGATTGAAAAAGAACCGAACTATAGCTATGTGACAGCTCGTTTGCTCCTCCACACTGTTCGCTCTGAAGTGCTGAAGGAAGAGCTCTCCGCCGAGGCTATGAATGATCGCTATGCCGAGTACTTCAAGTCTTACATCGATCGTGGTATCGCCTGTGGTTTACTGGACGAGCGTCTTAGAGAGTTCGATCTCGAAGTAATCGGGAAAGCTCTCGATGGCACAAGAGATCTTAAATTCCAGTATCTCGGCTTACAGACCATTTATGACAGATACCTGTTGCACAATGACGGAGTTCGGTTTGAGTTACCCCAGGCTTTCTGGATGCGTGTGGCCATGGGTCTTTCTCTCAACGAAGTGAAGAGAGAACAGACCGCAATCCAGTTCTATAACCTGCTCTCTAATTTCGATTTTGTATCCTCCACTCCGACACTGTTCAACTCCGGAACCAGAAGACCTCAACTATCTTCCTGTTTCTTGACCACAGTTTCCGACGATCTCTCCGGAATCTATGAGTCCATCAGAGAGAACGCGCTTCTTTCAAAATTCAGCGGCGGTCTTGGAAATGACTGGACACCTGTCCGTGCCCTGGGTGCTCATATTAAAGGCACCAACGGCAAGAGCCAGGGAGTTGTTCCTTTCTTAAAAGTGGTAAATGATACCGCTGTCGCTGTGAACCAGGGTGGTAAGAGAAAAGGAGCAGTCTGCTGTTATCTTGAAGTGTGGCACTCGGACATCGAAGAGTTCCTTGAACTGCGCAAAAACACCGGTGACGATCGTCGCCGCACCCACGACATGAACACTGCCGCCTGGATTCCCGATCTGTTCATGCACCGTGTCATGAATGACGAGAAGTGGACCCTGTTCAGCCCTGATGAAGTTGCCGATCTGCATGATCTCTACGGAACTGAATTCAAGATTGCTTATGAACGGTACGAAGAGAAGGCTGCTCGCGGTGAGATGAAACTATCCAAACAAGTTTCCGCCGTGACCCTCTGGCGCAAACTCCTCTCCATGCTCTTCGAGACAGGTCACCCATGGATTACTTTCAACGATCCTTGCAATCTGAGAAGCCCTCAGCAGCATAAAGGTGTGGTACATAGCTCCAACCTTTGTACCGAGATCACTCTCAATACTTCAGACAAAGAGACGGCTGTCTGTAATCTCGGTTCAATAAACCTGGTTGCTCATTTGAAAGACGGCAAGCTCAATCACGAGAAGCTGGCCAACACCTGTCGTACAGCGATGAGAATGCTGGACAACGTTATAGACATCAACTTCTACAGCGTTCCCAAGGCTAGAAACTCAAACTTACAGCATCGTCCTGTGGGCATGGGCATGATGGGATTCCAGGATGCACTCCTATCTTTGAACATTCCCTACGCTTCCAAAGACGCTGTGGAATTTGCCGATACCGTATATGAAGCGATCAGCTACTATGCCATCGGCGCCAGCAGTGAGTTGGCTGAAGAGAGAGGACGTTATCCCAGTTATGAAGGCTCTCTCTGGAGCAAAGGTGTTCTTCCCATCGATAGCATTGAGCTTCTTGACCAATCGAGAAAGGCTCTAGGCGCCGAAGGCGGAGAGTATTTGGAGCTGGATCGTTCCTCCAAGCTTGACTGGGCTCCGATCAGAGAGCACATCAAGAAGCATGGTATGCGGAACAGCAACTGTCTGGCCATAGCACCGACTGCCACCATCGCCAACATTGCCGGTGTCAGTCCTTCGGTGGAGCCGACGTTCCAGAACCTTTACGTGAAGTCCAACCTTTCCGGTGAGTTCACTGTGATCAACACCTACCTGGTCAAAGAGCTGAAGAAGCTCGGAATCTGGGATGAAGTAATGATTCACGACCTTAAATACTTTGATGGCAGCGTCATGCCCATCGAGAGAATTCCTGATGATATCAAAGCCGTTTACGCAACCGCTTTTGAAATCGATCCTCTCTGGTTGGTGGAGTGCGGTGCTAGAAGGCAGAAATGGATCGATCAAGCCCAGAGTCTCAATCTCTATGTTTGTGAGCCGAATGGTAAGAAGTTGGATGAACTGTACAAAGCTGCCTGGACCAAGGGGCTGAAGACAACCTACTACTTGCGTACAACCAGCGCCACTTACACCGAGAAGTCCACATTCCATCGTGGAGCCCTCAATGCGGTCCAATCCACAATTGAGCAGCCCCAGGTGATTCCAGTGGTATCAGGTGCGGTGTGCGATCCCAATGACACGGAATGCGAAGCCTGTC
>JAUIJG010000349.1 GCA_030431355.1 bacterium | reverse complement strand
ATTTTGAGGTCGGCATCGGGCAAAACAACGGTGCCGATATCACGACCATCCAGGACAACATTCCCTTTTGCGGCCATCTTGCGCTGTTGCTCCACCAGAACTGAGCGCACCTCTTTGTGAGCTGCCACGCGGCTTACTTTGTCCGAGACTTCCTTTCCTCGAATCGCTTCGGTTATCTCTTCATCGTTGATGAAAACCCGGATGCGGCTTTCACCCTTTTCCTTCGGGCTGCTTAACTTAAGCTCTTTTGTTTTTAGTAGGTTGGCGATGGTCGAACCTTGATCCAGGGGCAAATTGTTTTTTATCGCCAGCCAGGTCGCAGCCCTGTACATTGCTCCGGTGTCTATGTAGAGCAGTTCTTTCTTGTCGGCCAGCTTCCTTGCCACGGTTGACTTACCAGCTCCAGCAGGACCGTCTATGGCGATGGTGACTTTGCTATTCTCATTGGATTCAGCGAGATTACCGGTCTTCTTGCAGGACTCTGGATTTGTCATTTTTGAATATGAATCTATGAATTTCTATGTTTGTCTCTTCTGTAGAAGCTGTTTCAGCCATCCAGAAAAGGATATTGGTTCGGGAATGTTTTGCCGGGCCCTGGCCTTGGCTTCTTCCAACTCTAAACCCTTTTCGACCCCGTTGATTATCTCAAAAATCTCCTGGTCTTGCGGAAATCTGTTCAACTCTTTTTTTGAAAAGAGTAATGCTCCTCGGTCTTCTACCTCGAAAATTCCACCGGAGGATTTTATCAATTCAGACTCTTCCGATAATCTCTCTTCGATTTCAGCAGCCAACCTGACTGCTCTCTGGCGGTAGCCTCAGGCTCCGCAGTATGTGATTTTGAATCGTGTCTTACTGGACATCTCTTGCTGGCTCCCCTGAACTTCGGGTTCTAGTCAAGTTGTATCACGAACCCTTAAAGAGTTGCCTCAGGGTGCTTTCTTAAAAATCTTTTTCCACCAGGGTAACTTGAGATACGCCTGGTATTGCTCCTTATGCAATTTCAGCGCCTCTCTAGTCTCGACAAGCTCCTCTTTGAGGATGGAGGTCTGGCTGGCGTGATCTTCTAGAAGTCTCATGGAGCTTTGCATCTGGCTCAGGGTTCTGAGGTCGTCCATTCTCTGTCTTCTCTCTTCAGCCAGCTCTTTCTGGGTGTTGGCCAGCTCACGAAGCAGGCGCTCCACGTCGTCGGAGCGATCGATGACGATGGTCGGATGATCCATGTCAAGGTCGTTCACGCCGTTGCTTGCTCTAACAAGCTCTGTTTTTGCTTTGTTGCTTGCCGAATTCAGGAACCCTTCCAGGGAAAAGTTAAAGCCGGGGAGTTTCAGTCCGCCGGATTTGTCTCCTGTCGTTGCCACGGCCGTTGAACTTTCCGTGGTGCCGTTTTCTTCCAGTGGCTCACAATCCGTGGCTTCATCGATTCTGGAATCGTATTGAGATGACTCCACCGCTTCCGGCTCACTGATATTACTCTTGGTGCCTACGGTGTTGGACACGGTGTGTCTGATTCTGAATCCCGCAGGAGGAATAATGCGCCATTCGCTCTCCCCGTCGATTTTCATTTTGCGAGCTTGCCAACCTTCCGGTAAGCGATTACCCCATTTGCCCTGGATACTTCTTTCGATGGCTCGAATAGACTTACCCAGCACATAGGAGGCTTCGTCCAGGGTTAGCGCCGGACGCGGTACTTCATAGGGATATTCTCTTTCGTCGGAAGCCCAGGCGCTCTCTTCTTGCTCTTCTTCAGTTTCTTTCTCGTATTCTTCTTCGAAACTTTCTTCGCTCTCCAATGCAGACTCGGAGAAATCACTCTCTTCGTCGTCGTCTTCTTCTTCTCCGTCTACAAGTACGGCATCTTCGTAAGTCTGGATCTCTTTGACTTCCTGAAGATCTGGGACTGCTGCTTCAGGGGCGAAATTCTCAACTTCTTCTTCTTCTTTTCTTTTAGTGACCGGCTCCGTTTCGGAGTGCTCCTCTTCGTTTTCTATGGAGACTGTTTTGCTGGCTGATTCGGTTGTAGTCATTAATTCTGAACCTGTCGGATTTTGAAAAAAGGCTTCGACGTCTGTAGGACCATGTGTCTGATTGTATATCTAGACATGGCTTCATTGTCTATGTAATAGCAGCGTTTGACAAATTATATGCGTGCCAGACAGCGGTCTTGTTACTGGAAACCCTTGAAATAACGTGCTTAGGCTATTTTATAGAATTGTTGAATATCTTAGAAAATTCAGAGAAAAGAGCAAAAAAGGTCTCCCGGGAGGGAGACCTTTTGAAAAGTTTCAGGCCGGATTAATTACTTAATCATGCGGCTTTCGACTTCTTTCCAGCAGACGTTCGAGAGGAAGGACTCAATGTACTTCGGTCTGTCAGCCGGCTTGTAGTCACGGAAGTAAGCATGCTCCCAGACATCCATAACCAATAGCGGTTTGAATCCGGCAACAACGCCGTCTTCGTGCATATTGATCCAGTGGTTGGAGAGGGTTTTTGTGCAAGGATCCTGGAAGAGAATCACCCAGCCAACTCCTCTCAGAGCGCCGAGTTTGCAGAAATCATTTTTCCAAACATCGATGGAAGAATAGGTTTCGATAATTGCTTTTCCTAGATCGCTTCCTTCTTTGAGCTCACCGGAATCAGGTGTCAGGTTGCCGAAATAGTATTCGTGCAAACGCATGCCGTTGTATTCGAATCCGTAGCGACGCTTCAGTTCAGCGTACTCAGGTGTGCCGCTTTTGCCGGCTTCTGTTAGTTCAATGACTTTCTCGTTGAGAATGTTTGTATTCTTGACGTAGCCATTGTAAAGACCGAAGTGAATTTCCATGGTCTCATCGGAAATGCCGTTCAAGCCTTTCAGATGTGAATAGTCTTTGGCCTCATATGCCTTATATGCGACTTTTTCTTTTAGCATGTTTTTCTCCTATGCGACGCGGTCAAAACTTAGCTAGTAGTTTCGCTGTTTTTATATAGTTCCGCTAAATTTAACTGTAATTCATACCATAAATTACTTCTCAAGGTGGTTAATTCATCAATTTAAATTACCGAAGCAAGGACTGGTACTGAATTTGATGCAATCTCGCAAGCCAATTTGGCTTGCGTCGAAATAAGGTCATAGCACAGATTTTTAAATCAAGGCATCAAGTCGGAAAGTCTTTTCCTGCTTGCCGCTTCTTCTTCGCTCTCGGCAGTCTCTTCGGCGTTGCCCCGGCTGACTTCCAGTTTCAGGGGAGGTACATCGGTGGTGGCAGTATAGTCCGGACCATCTCCGCCCACGCTTTGATTCTCAAAAGCGGGATGTTCACCGGTCGAAGCCCCGGTGGGCATGGGGTGTTCAAAATCCGATGTCATTATTTTTTGAGCTTCCGACACGTGATCAGGATTAACCGGGGGCAGGTCATTGGTGTTGGTGGCTAAGTCCCCACTGTTGTTGGTCAGGGAGGTCAGGGGAGTTGATTGAATCTGCGATGGCGGAATTGTGTCTTGATCATTCGTGGGTTCAAGGGCATTGAATGAACCGGAGTCCTGGGCTCCAGGAAATTCGGTGCTCCAGCCCAGGCTTTTGAAGGCCTGACTGACTGTGCATTGTCTGTTCTGGCAAAGTCCCATGGCAAGCATGGCTTGCTCTGCTTTCAAAGTGCCGGTGGACATCAATGAGTTTAGCTCTATGGCACAGGTCAGAACATGTTGATCAACTGCATTGGCAAGAAGCAACATTTTGCCCATTAGTTCGGTGTTTTTTGAGCCCAGCTTGAGGGCTTCTTCAATATCTTTGGCGGTAATTATTCCCGATAACTGTAGGAATTGATAAAGAGGAAGAGCTTTCTGGGGCTTTGGCTGCACAGCCGCGATCGCTTCCATGCCTTCTTCCAGAGAGAGACCTTCGGTGAGAATCAATTTTAAAAGCTCTCCGGCGGACCCTTTTGTTACCTTGCCTTCGGAGACATAGCTCTGGACCATTAGTGTGGTTTCCAGCTCTTCGTTGTTAAGGCAACCAAGACTTACTAGAACTTGACCGATCGGTTTTTCTTCAACCAGCCCCAGCTCCACCGCTTGCATGAGTTTTTCCGAATCAATTATGGAAGCGTTTTGAAGTAGCTCGCCAAGACGGATAGTTTCTTTGGAAGGCATCTTCAATCCGTGTTCGGATAGAGATTCTTCTATGCTGATCTGGCGATCCCTGCAGGAGCGTAGTCCCTGGATAGCTTGCTCTCTGCTGATCTTTCCATCCCTGACAAGAATTTGAGCGTTTAATGCTGAAGCGAGAAGCTGTTCACTTACCATGCCCATGGAGACAAGCACTCGTCCCAGGGGGAAGCCGTTTTGATTGGCCTGGCTCAACCCTTCCTTGAGGGCGACAGGGTCAAGAAGCTCTGCTTCCAGCATTATCTCTCCAAGTTTATTGGAGGTGTTGGATTCGTCTACCCAGCCTAGCTCAGCCAGGGACTCGTCCAGGCTGCTTTCTTTCTGGGCGCATATTTTCAGGGCGTTGATAGCCAGATCCAAATCGACAAGTCCGTCTTTGAGCAAAGACTGCGCCTGCACCGCTGCCTGGAGATTGGGTTCACTTATAAACTGAGCCATAATCAGCACTCTGCCAACAGGCAGACCCTGTTGCTTGGCTATCATCATGGCTTCTCGGAGGCTTTTGGCTTCAAGCAGACCGGCCTGGGTAAGCAGGTCTCCAAGTCTTATTTTCGAACCTTTTTCGACCATCGTCTAATCAAGTATGTGCTCGCTGGAGCGGTTGGTAACTCTATAGTATTAAACCACTTATACTACCTTATTTTAAGCATATGGTGTCAAGCAGATCAATTGCTTACGTATATTTGCAGAGGTATTTTCCGATTGCATAATCCAGCTCCTCTATGGTGCTGTATATGGTGCCCTCCATCAAACAAAATGACCGGGTACAGGACCCGGTCACTCTCATTTGTTTTGTTTATCCGCCTTTAGCGGACTAACCCATTAATTGTTGGGTTTGAACCCATTTTTTGAATTGTAATAATGTTGGCTTATCAGAGTCCTCCGAAGATTAGAACCAACACTTAATAAGTTCCCTTGACAATGGAATTCCTAACGTCTGATAGTGTTGTCTCCACAACATTTTTCTGGATTGTGTATTCCGCAATACATTTTTTGAACCATTGAAGCTCCTTTGTTCTTACCGGTTTTGCCGTTTTATGGGGCTTGTGGGACAAGTACGTATATACATTGATGGGTGTGGCTGTTATACCTGAATGCAGCCGAAGACAGAACCCATACGAAAATGGACCAAATACTTCTATCCTTACAGAAGCGTTTTCTCGTACCCCTGGTAATAGTGGGTAGCATCCTGGCCTGGCTCATTCTTTGCCATGCCAACTATAAGAGCTACTGGTACGGGACGATCTATAGAGTGCAAACAACGGATTTCAACATCCTTCACCATGCACTGCCTCCTACTCTTTCCAAAATGATTATGGAAGGGCGTAGCGACCTGGTGCAGAAAACCCTTGATTCAACTTACGGTTTGTTCGGGTTGGTAATTACCGATCCTTCCGGTGAAACCGTGCTCTGGCAGACAAACAAGGTCTACCATCGTAAATCCTGGCACAACAAAGTGAGCCCTGATTATTTGCGTAAGCTAGATGAGCCTTACGACCTTTTGA
>JAUIJG010000348.1 GCA_030431355.1 bacterium | reverse complement strand
CTCTTTCAAATATACAAAAAGCCAGGCAGCAGCCGAAGACTCAATGCCGACATAGAAAAAAAGCAGTAGAGCAAATCCCCAGATATGGGGCTCTCTGATAAGTTTATCCCGCTCCGACTTGCCCGACTCGTCTTTTATAACCAGCCTGTCTTTCAAAGAATAGAGCACATAACCGATGGCCAGCGCGCAGAGAGCACCGGCTGAGTAGACAGTGCTGTAAGAAATGGAGGTAGCCATGGCACCAAAGGCGATGAGCGGGCCTATTAAGGCACCGACGCCATAAAGGGTGGCGTACTTACTGAGAGCGGAACCAGGATTGCTCCCGCTCAATCTGATCACGCAGAGGGTGCCGCAGGGGATGGAGAGCCCGGCGCCCAGACCGACAAAGAGGGCTCCAAGCCAGAGCATGTAGGCACCGGAGGCAAGAGCGATGGTGACAAATCCGGTGGCATAGCAAAGAGCAGCCGCCACCATACAGTTTTTGCCGCCCAGACGGCTGAGCACCATCGGCCCTACCAGAAGCATAATCAAAAGACCGCAGAAATAGACCGAGAACATGAACGCGGTCTTGACCAGGCTGAGCCCTTGTATAAGCGCGATGGTTGGAATCAGGGGACCAAGCCAACCGGAGCTCAAGCCCCTTAGTAGACGGATAGCGTAAGCCGAGCCTATAAGAGTGCTTGCGAACTTGCGGTCTGTATATTCTTCTGTAGAGTGCTTTGTACTGGATTCCATCTATAACTCCGAATGTCTCCGCTTGCTCCTACAGGGTCTCAGCCACTTACTCTATGTCGATGCCGCCGGGATGCGCTTTACCCGTCGGGGGGAGAGTAGCACATAGGCCAGAGCCACGAAGGGTAATACCACACAGGCAAGAATCGCTTCTTTGTACCCCAATCCAAAAGCGGTGGACAGAGTTGAGATCACCGTTCCGGCTGCGGCGCCGCCCCACATGGCCAGGTTGTAGGAGCCCATGGCCGTGCCCCGGGTCTTCTCGGTGCTGGTCTCAAACAGAAGGGCTATGCCCACTGGTGCCACAGCCGCCCAGGCGATTCCCAGGAAGATACCGGAGAGCATCACCGAGGTCGAAGTGAGGGCGAAGGCAGAGAGAATGCAACCTATGGCCTGGAAGATAACAGTTGGGATTGCCACCAGCCTGGCGCCAAAACGCTCCACCATACGGCCGGCAAAATAACGCAAGAGTACGCAGGTGAAAGCGCTGACGCTAAAAAGCAGCGCACCGTTTGCGATACCGCGCTCTTGAAAAGCCAGTATAGCCAGGGAGAGATTGACACCACCTTGCAAGGTACATGCCATGATGAAAGCCATGGACGGCAGCCAGGCAGCTCGCACATAAACTTTGCGCTTCGAAACCCGGGCTTTTGTCTGGGGCTTATGGTCAAATTTCTTGGGAAGGGTCATGACCAGTGCGAGAGCCACGAAGTTCAAGAGCGACGCGTAGAGGAACTGTTCGTAGCAGACCCCTGATTGCCAGAGCCAGACACCAAAGGCTGGTCCGGTGGCAAAAGCGAGATTGCCGACGATGCCCATGGAAGAGACCGCGCTCACCTTTCTATCCCCTTCGAACATGGCACTTACGTATGCGAACTGGGCGGTCATAAAAGTGATAAGCCCGATGGAACGCATCGCCATCTCAATATAGGCTGGGACCACGCCATGAATCGAACCCATGACAACCAGGGTAAGAGCGCAGATCATGGCCGAAACTCGCATAACCTTGAGACGGCTTACCCGGTCCACCATGATGCCCACGGGGATACTTACCAGGAGCCCGGCGAACATACCGGCTCCCATGACGATGGAGATCAGACTCTCGCTCACCCCCTGATCGCTGAGAGCAAGCGGCATAGATCCCATCGGAATACTCGATGAGATCTCGCAGAGCAAAGCAGCAATGAATAGGAGGGTATAAGTCATCAAAAGATGGTAACACCGACCCCTTGGATACCCAATAGGTCGCAAACCATCGTAAACATTAATTCAGCAAGCCCTGGCGGGATTTTTGCAGCGACTAATCCCTGCTGTTGTCAACAGACACACCCCAAAAGACAGCCAGGGACCATCGCTAACTCCATAACTAAATTGGCCGGTGAAAGTTTCACCGGCCAATTTAGACCATTATCTTTTAATCTGCTACCTACTTATAAGAGAAGAGTTTCACCCACCAGGGTTGTCTCAGCTGACTCACTTCCCGGCGCAGACTCTCAATATACTCTTCGTCTTTCTCGGACTTTTCCCTGGCCTCCCGGCGAGTCTCTTCCAATTCGGCTTGCATTTTCGTCTGCATGTCTTCCGCTTTCTTCTCCACGGAGCGGATGATTGAATTGGATAACTTAGTCACTTTCTCTGCCATCACCTGCTCGAACTCCAACTGTTCAATCTGCTTTCTGAGGGCAAGACTTTCAAAATGCTTGAGCTTGAACTCTTCGTCTCTCTCCCGGGCCTGTTTCTGGAAATCCGGCAGTAATTTCAACTCTCGCCCCATACGCTTAAGTTCCAGATCCTTTTCGATAAGGAGCGCAGTCTGGGCTTCGATATGGGTGATAAGCGGCTGGATGTATTTGGAGAGCGTGAAAGAGACAGCTTCCTTACGACGAATGAATTCATCATTGTCCAATCTGGGCGCGCACTCTTCGATGACGACAGCGTCTTCCGGTTCGCAGAAGAATGCGCGGGAAGCATCGATCTCCACATCACTCTTAGACTCTGTTTTTGTAGAACTCTTTCGGTTCTCACCCTGCTCTCTAACTCTCTGTCTCTCACGAAGTCTGGCTGTTTTACGCCTCTCCTCTCTGAGCTTCTCGGCGATCTCAGTGGGTGAAAGACGATTTACCCGCCCATCGGTAGGTGGAGCAAAATTGAGGGTGACACTGTTATCGCCACCACCGGCCAGCCAGTCCGTGTCGAATGTGGGAAGTTCAGGTTTCATATACGAGAATCCGAGACTTGGTGCCGTCTCTTCCGCGCTTACCGTGTGTCCGGAGCTTCCTACTTCCACATTCCTTGACTGACTGTATTTCTCGCCCATAAGAGACCTCAATATAAAAAACAGAAACCGACTGATTTATTATAAGGGATGGTGCAAAAATGTCATGGTGTTGAATGTAGTTTCAGCTTCTTTGACCGATAAATAATTGATGATACCAGCGACAGTGTTCTAATCTTGCTTGATTTTGAAGAGGGTCTTCTCTGCCGGACGTGCTTTAATGGCGGAGGCGGACTTCCTATCCGCCTCCGCCTTCTCTTTCTCTCCTAAAGCATCATAGGCTCTCGCTCTGGCTTCATAAGCCAATCTCGCCTGGTCGGGACTATTTCTTATTACTTTGCTGTAGTCTCGGATAGCGGCTTTGAACTGTTTACGGCCGGCAAAGATATCGCCTCTGGTTCTTATCGAGTCGTCATCTTTAGGATTGCTCTCAATTATCGTATTTAGATCTTTGAGAGCCTCATCCTCGCGACCAAGCATTCTGTAAGCTCTAGCCCGAGCTGTCATGGCATCGGTCTTTTTCTTAGCCAGGAAAACAGCTTTATCGTAGTCTTTAAGAGCCTTTTCGATCTCATTGTTGCCTTCGTACATTATGCCGCGGTCTATATAGGCATTCGGGTTCTCATGGGACATCTGGATATTTTTCGTGTAGTCGATCTCCGCTCTTTCAAAGTCCCCGGTGAGGTTATACAGTGCTCCACGAAACCTGACATTATCCCGGTCATGGGGGTCGAGTCGAATCGCCCTGGTCAGGGCACTAATGGCACGGGGATAGTCTTTTTTACCATCATATAGCTTTGCCGTATACTCATAGAGATCGGCACTTTCAAATCCAAGAGCGACTGCCAGATTCATCTCCTTCAGGGCGATGTCATCGTCACCGGTGGCGGATGCCGAAAGGGCTTTGCCTCGTATATAGTGCGCTTTGCCAGAGTTCTTGTTCAACTTCAAAGCGGCTTCTGCCAGGTTGGCAGAATCGGAATAAGCCTTCTGCTTGAGCGCTTCCTCGGCGGCACTTAAATAGTCTTTGAAAGTTTTGAGCGGTCCGCGCTTTTTCTTGGGTTTGTATTTATTTTCCGCGTAACCATCGACAACAGAAAAGATCGGATCCGGTTCATAGGAGACTTTAGCTGGTTTTACATCTTTGCCGCTTTCTTCCTTTTTACCGGCGTCGCAACCATTGAGGACCAGGACACAGGGAAGCAAAAGTACCGCCAGGCAACTGGAAAGATGCTGCGAATTCTTAGATGGGGTTACCGGCTTAGAGCATGAAAAGATCACTTCTCGGGAGCCTCGTGAATCTATTTAGAATATATCACAAAGGCTTCTCCACCCAATTCTTATATACTATCTGTCTCGCATCCAGAACCACTGTTTAAATGTTTTAGAACTTGTGGTGTTTGCTTTGCGTTGCATGGAGTTGTATAAATCCGCCGTGGAGAAAGTCACTCTGGTGGCAGGGTCTATACCGGCTTCTAAGAGCTGTTCCCGCGTGGCGAAGTCACTGATTTGTCCCCAGGAATTGTCCACCTCCACGGTCTTACTCACAGGGTCGTAGCCGGCAATCATCATCAGATGCTGACCACCGGTGGGCATGGCTATGGTGTTTGGATCTTTTCCTTCATTGATCGCTTTTTGCTGCTCTTCTCTCTGCTTAACTATTGAAGTTTGCAGGTCCACATATATCGGCCACCGACCTTCTTTTTCAACATCGGCAAGTCCGCTCTCCAGATCACCGAGACTGGACCACTTCTCGCCACCCAGGGCCTCGTATATGTCATTTTCACCTACATATCGGGTGCTATGGGCGAAAGCACGACCTTCCAGGGTCTCACCGGAGATCTGATTGTAAACATCCAGGGTCTGGGACATGAACAAACCGATTCCGGTGTTCACTTCCAGAGAGTTATCAGTGTAGTTCTTAGCCAGTACAAAACGCTCGCCATTGGCACCGGTTTTGACAAGACGGCAGCCGTTGTCACCGGACTTAGCATCTCGCAATTCATAAGAAATTGATTCACCATTGAGCTGATTTCCGGAGAACCTATCCTTGCCCTGTCTCTGATAATGGACATTGTAGGCGGTGACATCCCAAACTTGAGAGAGCCAGGACCGCGTACTGTCACCAGGAGGGAAGTTAGCCTCCGGGCTATCTTTTCTAACTTGCAGGGAATCTAGAGGAGGAGTAATGGTACTACCGTCAGCGGTCTTAAATGAACCGGTATGGGCTATGTCCGCCATCAATCCCGCCACCACCGAGGGTCTATTGTGCAACAACATGCCTCTCAGATGGGTAACGCTGCAGGAAGGATTGGAGCCCTGATCGTTACTCTTTTCATTCACCCCGTGCCATAGCATCTGCTCGGCAAGGTCCGCTCTCTGCTCCGGACTCATCACCGCATCCGGATCGTCTGCCATTATTCTTCTTGTCTCCTGCAAGAACTTCTGTAGCTCCTGCTCCGAATGACCTTCGCTCTCCATGGCGACTATATTGTCCAGCATTCTTTGCTTCTGGCGGTCTTCCAAATGTTCGTTGACAGCAACCTCTTTTGAGAATTGGTCAGGGGCTTCATAGGCCTTGCTCGAATCCAGGGGCTGATCTTGCCAGGCGCCATCCGCGTCTCTGGTCCAGAGTCGGTTTTCACCTGCTTGCT
>JAUIJG010000347.1 GCA_030431355.1 bacterium | reverse complement strand
GGTTACCCATAATGATGGTGGCGACGAAGAGAGCACAGAAGTAGAGATAAACAAGAATTCTCGTTCGCGGCTTTTAGAAGCGCGCAATGGCTGGATTCTCAGTCTGCCGCCTTCGCATATTTTATGGTCGGTGTATACAAAACACGCTGCCGATGCGGCTGATGACAAAGAGCACCACAAAGCGCTTGTGCTCTCGGAGGCTGCTCTAGAGCATGTGCGTCACCTCGATGAAGAGTCCCATCGCAAGAAGAAGACCATGGAGATGCTCCACGAGCATAGCAAGCTAAATGAGATCGAGGTCCATGCTCCCACTCTGAAAAAGGTGGCTAACACTCCTTATGTCAGGGAGCAGCCGAGCTATCTGAAAAAGGCGCCACCCAGGAATTTTTCCAAGCCGGAGAGTTATATCGACACTATCAGAGAGGCGGATCTACTTGCCTCCGAAGGCGAGGCGGATAAGGCGGAAGCTTTGTATATCAAGGCATTGAACCAACTCTCCCGGTTAAAGTCGACGGACGGCATGATAATGGTGCGGCTTATAGACCGGGTTACCAGGGTTTTCTACCGGGATGGAAAGTATCAACAAGCGGAGGAGATTATTCGTGAGCATCTCTTTCGCCATGACTCCATGTGGGAGCGCCTGGGACCGGCGGACCCCGATAGATTGCAGATAGCTTTTCTGCTTTCGGATCTGGGTCTGGTCTATTGCGGGATGAATAGATACTATGAGGCTGAGGCCGCCACGGTGGAAGCGCTGAAAATCGTGAAGCAATTCCGCGGGGAGAAAGACGCAGATTACATTGTTATGCTCGGTGCCCTGGCCCGTCTGCACAAGTACATGGGTGAGTTTGAAAGATCTCGCAAAGAGTATCGTCAGGCTATCTCCCTTGCCGGGGAGAACCGTCAGATTTCCCGAAGCTCCAGGGCGGTAATTATGGGGAATTACTATAAGCTTCTGCAGAAGATGGGCAAAACGAGAGAGGCGGCAAAGATTGCCACCAGAGCCAACGAGCTGAAAAAAGGCACAGTGCCTAACTGAAACATGGCTGAAGCCGAAAAGCCGAAATCTCGGTCGCCACTACCGGTGGTGCTGCAAAGGCAAACGCGCGCGAAACCACAGCGATCTTATTTATTGCGTGTTTATTGCGCGACTAAAACCGCCTGACAGAATATATCGGTTTGCCCCAAGGGCTATGGAATTTTTTTAAATGGCACGCCAGGTTGGATTCGAACCAACGACCGACCGCTTAGAAGGCGGTTGCTCTGTCCAGCTGAGCTACTGGCGCATTCCGTTTCCGTTCCAATAGTTGCCAATTATAGCCTAAAGAATTCTTCTTCTGGTCAAGTGTGAACCTGTTTGAATGGCCTTCTTCATTTATTGGACTTCCCTTGAAATCCCCGGCAGGGCAGGATTCCTACAGGGTTGGTCGAATCGCCCCTTAGCCGGCCAATTTTGAAGGGGCGTAGATCCAGCCTTCCAGAAGGATGTTCAGGTTGTTGGCATCCAGGGGATCGGGGAAGAGGTCCTGTTGGGTTGCGTAGATCGCCGCGCCGTAGCAGGCCGCCAGGGCGTCGAGGGCGTGATCCGAGGCAATCAGCTGTCCTTTCATGGAATTGTCCAGGCTCAACCTCGGGCAGTTCTGATATTTTTCATCTCCCCGTTCTCTCAAGTTGACCAGACCGTTGACGATCTCTTTTCTCAGATCCAGGGCTTTTTCCTGTTTACTCTTCTCCTTGGCTTTATAGCCCCGGTCGGGCAGCCCCAGTAGCCAGAGAATTTCCCGGGGGTAGACCTCCAGAACCGGGCAGGCTTCCGGTTTTGGATCTTGAAAGGGCGCAACATAATACTTTTCCGGATTTAAGGAGGCGAGCATGCGGATGCCGTGGTAGGTCATCTGAACCATGCTGGGATTTACTTGATGAAGGGGGCTCTGGGCTGGTCTGCCGCAGTTCTTATCGGTGAAGCGCTTGGGTTCGATGTCGTATTCTTTTACCCTGTCTTCGAAGGCTTCATAGCTCATAAATACCAGCTGGGTGGCTATTTGCTGCCATTCTTGAAACTCCTCTTTGCCCTCTTGACGTTCAAGAAAGCGCAGGAACTCCATCGGCAGCGAGAAAGGAAAGTCCAGAGCACAAGCTTTGAGGTCTTTCAGCTCGTCCAGCTCTTTTTTTAGCGCATGGCTTCCGGTTCTTTTGACACTTTTAACCTGCATGCCAAGAGAACTGACCTCGCCCACCACCAGCCAGGTCTCATTCGGTACTGTCTTTGCTCCGCTATAGTCGACTCCGGCTACCAGAACGCTCATTTAAGTGTTTCCTCTACCTGAATTCAGGTCTCAGTTCTCCGCCAAATCAGTATTGTTTTTGAATATCTCTCGGAAATATGGTGACTATCTGATTCTGTTTTCAACTAAAAGAAAGTCTACAGGCTTTCTTCCTGAAATCGTGGTTCTTATATACTGTATAACTGAATGTTCGGAATTCTTTTACGATAAAAGGGTCGAGAGCTTTCTGAGGTCAGATTCGCGAGGTCACTTCCAGGGAATTAAGAAAGCACCGGTTACCGGGCAAATGAAGCTCACCGGGATTTCTTGCGTCCGTTCTCAAAGGTAGCATGGTAGTAAACGCTCCATCCAACATAAATACGCTGGCGCGCTCAATTGGCTATATCGTCGACCGGACTAAGGTGGATGATAACTACCTGGGCAATGCCTGGCTTATAGACAATGATAAGGTCGCCACCTGCGCTCATCTGGTCTCCAGCTATTCTAACTTTCTGGACGCGCTTCTCATTCGCTTTCCTGGTTCGGGAAAGGACTATGCGGTTGAATCGGCGATGTTCCATCCCCAGTTCGACCGGACGGCAGCCAACCAGCTCTTACAAGTGTCCCTCACCGAGCCCATGCCTGCCATTCCGCTGCAGAAGCACAACGCGGCGGTGCTCAAGCTGAAGGAGGATATTCCCCCTCTTTCCGACACGGTCTCTTTTAAGGTCAATAAGAATCTCTCTTTGCCCATACCTCCCCGGGAGCAAGGGTTGGGCGGCAATCTTCGCGAGATTGATCTTTTCGTGGTGATTCAGTCCATAACCAATGCTCGTAAGGAAGGCATAATCACTATCTGCGACCAGCGCAATTATCCCGTGGCGAGAATTTTCTGTCAGAACGGGCGGCTCGTTTACGCCCAGTATCGCAATCTGGTCAACGAGATGGCTATTTATCAGATCGTGAACCGAGAGCTGAACGGCAATTTCTTCTTCTGGGCGGCTGATAGACCTAACTGGGAAGTAACCACCGCCATCGCCAAGCCGACCGAGATGGTTTTGATCGAAGCCCATCGTCGCTTTGACGAGCTGCGTTCTTTGATTTCATTGATCGGCAATCCGGAGACTCTTTATGAACGCAAGCATGACCAGCCGAATCTGGAGGTTTTGCCGGGCAACGTAAAAGACTACTGTCGAAGATTATGGGATCTTCTTGATGGTGGCACCCCGGTGGGGCAGCTCTGGCAGATATCAAACCTCGATGATTTCTCAATCTATGTCACCCTATCCGAGTTGAAGCGTACCCAGCAGATAGCGATAACGGTGATGAAGCCGCTGGAGCCGAGCGATGACTCTAGCCCGCCGGAACCGTTGCCCATGGCTGTGAACACAGTGCTGGAGCCTTACGACAAGATTACCAGCATTCATATCGATATCGAGACAGGTCGGGCTCTAGCCCGGGACGGTAGTCTGTTGGGGACATTGCGGGATCAGGACAAGTATCACCTTTTGCACAACGTGCGCCTGGTGCCGGAAGCAACCGGCAGTCCTCTATTTAAGGATAGTCAGGTAATCGGCATGCATTGTGGGCCCATGCCTCCGAACTACCAATCTCAGCAGAGTGAGGGAGTGCTCCAGGGAATGCTCTGGGTCGACTCTGTGGTGGAGTGCTTGCGCGGTGGTGGCGAGAATAAACTGGCGGAGAAGTTGACTCTCCTTGAGATGCCCCGGGGCGCCTCGGAGCAGCTTTCGGATCCTGATCAGAGGCTCACTCCCGAACAGGGTGAGGCTCAAAGTGCGGAGCAGGGTCCCGGTGAAAAGCCAGAGACAAACGTCCAGGAGGATGCTGCCCCAGCTTCCGGCGATTCTGCTCAAAATGGGGAGCAAGGCAAATCCGGCAAGAAAGCAAATAAGCGTAAAGCCCAGGGGGGCTGCAACGAAGTCGCCAAAATCGATTGTCCCAAGTGCGGCAGAACTAGCCTTGAATCTTCCCGTTATTGCAAGAGTTGCGGACAGCAACTGCTGGAAGCGGCTACCTTTACCAAGCGGAAGGCAGGCACACCACTCTTTCTAGTGCTTGCTCTATTGCTCTTGCTGGGAGTGGGCGGTGTCTCTTATCTGCTTATGAGTCTGCCTTCCCCGACGGTTATCTCCGGAGACAGCATGGTGATTCCGGAAGTGCCCTGGGTGAAGCTGCATGTCTACAAGAAGACTCCGGTTAAAAAAGCGGATAGTTCGCCCAACGGACCATCGGAGTTTTTCTGGGAATTGCAGCCGGAAGGCACTATCTATAAGGAAAAGGATCTTATCCATTTGAAGTTGGACGTGAATCGCAAGGCGTATGTTTATCTGATTTATGCCGGTTCCGGCCAGCCCTCCCTAATTTATCCTGTCTCCCAGGTAAGTAATAAGGTGCTGGAAGAAGGGGCAAGTTTCACTTTCCCCAGCGAGGTATCCGAGTATGTTGAAGGGAGTTTGCGTAATCTGGTCGGACTGGAAATGCATAACTCTCCGGGAACAGAGACCTTCATGGTCCTTGCTTCTCCGAAGAAACTTCAACTCTTAGGCAACCCGGCTGCCATTCAGGAAGCTTATAAAAGGGCGACCGAAGATGTGCAGGGCACCCATTCAGATACTGGGGTTGAGGACTCTTTAGCCATTTTCTGCAAAGGGCTTATCGCAAATGATAATCTTAAAGATGTGGATGATGGCAAGAACAAATCGGCTGGAGATAGTATCTTTATCGACAGGTATTTGATCAAACACGTTAAGTAGTGAAAGCCCTGAAGGAGCTTAGAATAATGTCTCTGAGAAGAAACTGTTTTTCATGGACTTTAACCGCCACTCTATTGCTTGGAGCAAGGTTGCCGGCCTTCGCTGTCGAGAAGAAGAAGGACGGTGCCAAAGGTTTGTTCTTTGAACCGTTGGAGAGTCCTTCACAAGACCTGAATACTGGTATTCAGTACTGGATAGAGTTGGAGCGCGACGGCAAGAAAATTCGCACCAATAACAAGACCGAATTTCGCAGCGGCGACCGGATTCGTTTCCGGGTCAAGTCCAATATCAAAGGCTATGCCTACATTCTTTTGACCACCGGCTCCCGGGGAGAACAGTCCGTTCTCTTCCCTGATCCTTCGGTGGACGAAAGCAACAAGGTTCTACCCGGCAAAGTTTATACCCTGCCTGGAATGGGGGCTCTCACCTTTGACGAGAACCCAGGTATGGAAAAAGTTACTCTTCTGCTCTCCCGTCATCCAATCGATGCCCAGGCTTACCTGAACAAACCGACCGAGCAGCCTACTCTGATCGCTTCTGCCATGACCGGTTCCAAGGATCTGGTACCGGCCAAGGTGCTTGTTTCTTACCGGGATCCTAATAAGTCTTTCCCGAGCAGCAGCTTGAAGGTTT
>JAUIJG010000346.1 GCA_030431355.1 bacterium | reverse complement strand
CCGACCCTCTTCATGATGCTACCGGCAGGCAGCATAGGTCCGTATCGATAAAGTAAATCTATCTCTTCTTCAGCAGCGTTCCTTATTCTTTTGATTCTTACATCGCCTGCTTTAATCGCATTTTCGGAGAGACTGGATGCATAATCGTGGTGCCGCACTTTTTCAATCGCCGCCTGCCTGCGAATCATGGCAACAGCGTCATTTTCTCTGTCGGATCTAACATTAACTGGAGGCGTCTGGGTTGTCTTAGCTGCCGCAATTGAGGCTTTGCCTTTCGCTTTGGTTACAGCAGGAACAGGAAGAGCACTTTGGTAAGCCAGGAGGGCTTTTCTACAATAGCCCGAGACAACGCTGTAAGGATCGAGCATATAACTTCTTCTGTACTCGGTCATGGCGTCTTCGTGCCGCTTCAGATAAACAAAGCTGTTTGCCAGGTGATATCTGGCAATGGCGTCATTTGGATTCTTTCGTGCCGCTTTGTGAAACAAGCGTGCCGCCAGACCATAATTTCCAGCCTTCATATGCTGAAGTCCGGATTCGATCTCGGGGCTATGGGCAAAAGCCGCACCCTGCAGGAAAAAAGCCGATATTATACCGCTGGCAAGGAATTTCAGGTTTTTATCAAATAACTTCAATGAAATCACCCTCATACCCCTATTCTAAACGGTTTGTAAATGTTATCAAGGGGTCGTTATGAGCTTTAATGAAGAGATTTCATCTGAATTTCCCTGTAAGATTGAGTTCTGATAGTAAAAACCCTGACTCCCGGACAATCCGGATCAAGATCTGAAGATCTCTAGCTCGGCGCCGCAATGACCCAATCGAAAAAATTATTGGCTGTTGCCCTGATGGCTCTTTTTTCAAGCCAGGCTGCTCTGGCCACCGCGGAACTCGACGACGAGTATGCCCCCCAGAAGCAAAAGCCGACTAACAGATCGATCTACTCACCAGCCCCAAGTCCAAAGCCAGGTCCGAGTCCAGCTCCCAGAATCTATGCCCCCGCACCTGCCATAAACAAAACACCTGCAGTTATTCAAAGTCCCGGCACCACTACGGAGACAGAAAAAGAAATTGTCTCTTTCACGTTACCCCCTGGCACTGCCGGAAATGTCCTACCTCACATACCTCAAACTCCGCCGCCCCCATCCCTGGCGATAGGTCTGGTCAGTCCCCTGGGAAACACCTCAGGGTTCAAACCATCACTTTCCTGGCGTCTCACCGCCCATGGACTGTTCGCCAACATGGACAAACCAGACAAAAACCTCATACAGCTTGTGCTCAGGGCAGACTCCAAAACAGCCTGGCATACAATCGCCGGTAATGCGGCGATTATGGGATTAAAACTGAAAAGTACAGCAGAAAATGCCAGACAATTACTGCTCGAATTCAACGATGCTGAAAAGAGTAGAAACGCTGTCATAGCCGTAAAAGATGATCCTACAAATCCTGGCTTTTCGATTGTCAGAGCCAAAATTCTGCCCTATGCGACCAGAAGTGCTACCAATCTTTTAAATCTCTACCTGACCAGAATTAAAAGCACCCTCGAGATGAAGGACGTTCTCTAAGAATGGCTTCCCAGCAAGAAAAGCGAAACCCTTATATTCTTGGAATAACCGGAACAATCGGATCCGGAAAGTCTACTGTGGGAAAAATTTTGCAGAGTTTATCTATCCCGGTTATCGACACCGATCACATCGTCCATGATCTTTTAGATAAGGATAGCGCGGTAATTGCCACTATCAGAGACAGATTCGGTGAATCTGTTCTGAAAAATAATGAAACCGGTTCGTTGGTGGTCGACAGAAAAGCGCTGGGTCAAATAGTATTCGATGATCCCAGGGCAAAAAAAGACTTGGAAGAAATTGTACATCCTGCCACCATTCTCGCCTGTCGAAAACAGATTGCAGAAAAGAAAGGTGCCCCAGTGGTGGCTGTCTTAGTACCACTTCTTTTTGAAGCGAAACTGGAAAGCGAATATGATGAAATCTGGACGATCTACGCTAAAGAAGAAATACTAGTGTCTCGTCTGGCCAAAAGAGATAGTATGACCCTGGAAGAGATTCAGAAACGATTGCAGGCACAGATGCCCCAGGAAGAAAAAAACCGGCGCGCAGAGCATGTCATAGACAACTCCGGCACGCGAGCGGAAACTGAAAAGCAGATAAAAACACTGGTTAGTAAAATCACTTCAGGAGACCGTTTCAAATGATCTCAAAAGAACTACCGCTTCTTACTGCCTTATTTTTCTCAATCAATATCTGTTCTTTCAGTTGTTTTCCAGCCGGCGCCACTGATAGCAAACAAGAGACTAAGCAAGGACTCTACATATACCAGACAAGCGGCATCATCGGTGATCAAGATATTTATGCCACCAATAACGGCATCAAGATAGTCAACAAATCTTCCGGTCTGGTTACCGTGGCTGCTGCCCCGGATTGGAAAGTAACCACTTACCACGACAACTCCAGGCTAACTTGCCAGGTTCCGCTATCTTCTTTCAGCGGCTACATACCAAAAGCAGCTTTTGAGGAGACCGGATGCCGATGGGACAACTTGCCCCTGGTTAAATCCGAAGTCAAAGAAGTGGCTAACCTACCGTCCCAGGTTTATACGACTTCCAACAATTTTACCGAGAAGCAGCTCAAGGACTGGCAGTTACAATTCGCCGATTCAAAGTTCATCAAGAGCGCTCGCTATTGCGTTTCTAGCAATTTAAAATTGCCGGACAAAGCCCTTTCAGTGCTCTGCAAATTCTATGGTCTGGCAAAAAAAGGAGGCGTGCCGCTGGAGTTCAAATATCACGATCTTGGTGGCAATCTTCATACCGGGCTGATAACCACGAGCCAACGGTCTTTAAAAGCCGAATCTATTTCATTGAAGGCGCCGGAAGGCTATAAAACAGTTAGCTCTCCTGCAGCGCTTCACAAAGAAGTAACCGCTTCTAAAAACAAACAGATAAAGAGAAGACCTCTACTCTAAGATCAATGCCTCCAGTCGGCAGCCAATCACCGATTTTCACGTAGAGTTCACATTCTATTCACCAACACTTCACGTACTCTCCTTATCCTGTTGAGTAGAGGTGATTTCCAGTGCTAGTTAAAGATCAGAAAAATGAAAACCGCATTCTATTCTCGCTGGGGCTCTCAGACTGCCTTAAACAGTGCCGTTTACAACTGCGTGAAGCCGGCTTCGAAACAACACAGTTAGGCACCATGAAGATTTTCGGATTCAGGAGAACAGATAGAACCAGGATTGTAGTAGGACTTGAAGGACTCTCAGCAGAAGAGACCAGTGCCGAATTTAGTATCATTCAATAATTCTAAAACTACTGGGCTTGCTGCAATCCGAATCCACATTCTCCACAGAATTTTGCTCCCGGCACAACCGGCTCCGAGCAACTGGGACAGGCAGGAATTCTAACTTCCAACTGATATCCACACTCTCCGCAGAACCTTGAGCCAACCTCAAGCTGAATCATGCAATGGGGACACATCGGCCGCGTAGTTCCTTCCATGGTAGGAAGCTGAGCGGGTCGCAAAGAAGCCTGGGGAATCGGCAAAGGATTTAGAGGGGCGCTCTCTTGAACCGGCTCCTCTTCAAGAACACCGGCGGAGGAATCCTCCGGCAGTGAGTCTTGACCGGATTCGACAACAACCGATGGCTCAAGAGTAGATGGCACTTCTTCAACTTCCTGCGAAGCTTCCTCTTCTTCGGGCTCAATGAAATGCTGTGGCGGAATATATTTTTGATCTGTCTCAATCAATTGCGGTCTCTCTTCTTCAAGAGCTTCCACCGGCAAATCTTCTACTATCGGTTCAGTCGGCAAGTCATTAATAGGCTGTTCATTATGAACTTGAGCTACCTTTTCCTGGTCACCTACAGATGCATTTTTTACTTCCGTCGGCTGAGGTTTTTGAATAGGACTACTGCTTACTGATATGGAGATGCCCTTACCAGAGCCGGTGCCTTTCCCTAGACCGGAAGAAAATGGTGAACTCTTCTTTTGAAATCCCTGGTCGCTATCTCCTCCAAGGGGAGATCTTTCATAGCGGCCTGCCTTGTCCTGACTCTTGCTCAAACCTTCTTCCTGGGAAACAGGAGAAGCAGGGGGAACCGAATGGTCTAGCTGGACTGGCTGGACTGAATTATTTTGCTGATTCTGCTGGACTGGCTGAATTTCTTGGACTTCTTGGACCTCTTGATTTGATCGTGATTTTTCCTCTTTAGTAGGTTGATCCTTTTGGAAAGCACTCTCGATTTGATCAAAAGCCGCCGCCCTGGCTCTGGCTCTTGCTTCGGCTGCTTCCTGTATATCCCTTTCGGCTTGTGCTACAGCTTCTTTAATCGCCTGTTCTTCTTCAGCCCTTGCCAGAGCTTCTTGCTCTAATCTTTTTCTCTCATCCTCTTCCTCTTTCTTCCGTTCTTCTACCAGAGCAGCTTCATTTTTAGCTTCTTCAGCTTCTTTTATCTCTTGCTTTGCTCGCTGCCTAGCTTCTTCTTGTTTTTTCTTAGCCCTGGCTTCCAGTTTTTCTTTTGCTTTCCGCTTCCTCTCTTCATCTTTGTCAGACTTCGACTGGTCAGCACTCTCTATCGGCTGTTGAGAGGCTGCCTCTCCTACCTGGATAATGGGCTGGGCAACCTCTTCTGCAGTCTTTGTCTCTTCCGCCTCTACACCGCTGTCAACAGAAATTTTGTCGAGAGAGGTTCCAGCCTTTGCAGTGCCGATATCACCAAATATAGTGTCTAAGTCACTGACGTCCGTCGGTGCCTGGGCCGCGCCGGCCTGGACGGCGGCCTCCTGTTCAGCTTGCTGCCTTTGTTGTTCTGCCTGTTGCCTGGCTTCTTCTTCCGCCTTTGCCCGGGCTGCCGCTGCTTCTTGCTCCGCCTGCAACCTTTGCTGTTCCGCCTGTTGCCTGGCTTCCTCTTCTGCTTTCGCCTGGGCTGCCGCTGCTTCTTGTTCCGCCTGCAACCTTTGCTGTTCCGCCTGTTGCCTGGCCTCTTCTTCTGCTTTCGCCTGGGCTGCCGCTGCTTCTTGTTCCGCTTGCTGCTTTTGCTGTTCCGCCTGTTGCCTGGCCTCTTCTTCTGCTTTCGCCTGGGCTGCCGCTGCTTCTTGTTCCGCCTGCAACCTTTGCTGTTCTGCCTGTTGCCTGGTCTCTTCTTCCACTTTGACCTGGGCGGCCGCTGTCACCTGCTCCGCTTGTGCCTGAGCAGCAGCTTCCCGCTCTTCTTTTTGCTTAGCTTCCAGGGCTGCTTTTTCTCTCTCCTTAGCCAGAACGGCTTCTTCCTGGGCAGACAATGGAGACTCCGCGTCTGGCGGAACTATAGAGGCATCTACTCCCGGAACCGGCAATTGTTCCTGGGAGCGAGACTCGACCCTCTTATCGTAGGCTTTCATCGAGATTATTTCCGCTTCCACCAGAAACTGGGAGGGAATTCTCAATTTGTTTTCAAAAGCGATCGGATTGGAGAGATAGAGAAGCTCTTTAGCCCGAGTGATGGCAACATAAAAACGCCTTCTCTCTTCTTCCAGGTCCGCTTCTTCGGCAGGAAAAACACCATGGGCTAGACCGACCACGAAGACCACCGGAAATTCTTTTCCTTTGCTGTCATCGATACTACGGATGGAGACAAATCCTTGATCTTCGTCTCCTTCATGGGAACTAGCAAGCTTCTC
>JAUIJG010000345.1 GCA_030431355.1 bacterium | reverse complement strand
TGGTGAATAGTTGTCTGGACAAACTTATTTATGATGAATTAGACAAGACTGGAGAAACATCGCAGGTAAGAACTTCACACTCAGACTTTCTCTCTTTATATCAAAAATCTTGTGAAGGAAACATCTCGATAGAAGAGCTGGAGTAAGGGTGCGAAGAGCTGGGATCCAAGGCAATACTAGACTCTGAGAACTTAAAATCAGCAAAGTCCAGCGCTAATCTCATTGCACGTAAGCTGGATGGAAGTGGATTTATTGATCCCAAGCATCTATTAATTGGCATCCTGGAAATCGGAGATAGCAGAGCCAGCAAAGTCGTGAAACTCTTGAATTTGGACAACGAAGCCCTCATTGATATAGCAAAAACCCTTGGTCGCTAATGTTTGCGTTCAGTTAACGTTCAAGCAATAGCATACAAATCATCGAAGACCTGCCCAACAGCGGCAACCACTTTCCGTCCAAGGAGTTACTATCATGAATGTAGAAAACCAAGTTGCAAAAGAACAATTCAAACCCACTGAAGGCAATGCAATAAAAGAAGTCTCAAATCAAGTATTCGATTCTCTGAAACCAGGAGACTTCCAATCAATTATAAAGGATAGCCAAAAAGATGCCGGCGGGAAGCTGGGTGCCAGTCTGCCGGAACTTGAATTAGTAGATGACGCGGGTAAAAAGCCCGGCAAACCCGTTGACGGACAGTTTAATGGACTAAAGCCGCTTGATACAGAAGGGATTACTAAGCCTGGAATCAAGCCGGGTGACAAACCCACCTTAGACGTCAAACCTGGTGACAAACCCACTATGGACGTTAAACCCGGAGATGAACTACCCCATGGTCCCAAACCCGGTGACAAACATCCATTAGACGTTAAACCCGGAGACAAGCCGATGGACTTCAAGCCGGGAGACAAGCCTGAGAACGCTACAGAATCAGTCAAACCGATAATAAAAGAAGATGGTAAGTTCCCACAAAACGTCGAGGAAAAGCCTGGCGCTGAGACCGTCAAGGATGAACTCAAGCCCGGCAGCGAAGAGAACAGAACAAATCACCCGGCAGGCAGACTTGAAAAAACTCCGGAAGGAGCAATACTCTGGAAAGAAGACAGCAAAGAGCCTGAAAAAGGTCGAGTATTCGATGACTCTGAACTACGCAGAGGCAAATAGGCGGATTTAACTCCAAGGGAAGGCTTCATTGGCTCTTGACCCAAAGATCTGATGAAGTAGAGGGACCAAAAGATCTTGAAGATGGCTGAAAACAATCTCCTTCAGCTGCTTCAAGATCAATGGTTCAATCTCTCTCTCTACCATATGGTGAAAACTGCTGATAGAGAGTCCTCCAAATTCCGTAAATGCCAAGTCACATCTTTTTTTTTAACCAGGGAGAGATCCTACAATGGAAGCAGAATTAGACACAACTCCGGAATCCAGAACACCTATCGTCGATAGAAGCACCACAAGTAGTTTCGAAACTGCCACAGGCAACTTAGATCTGGAGGATATTCGAAATCTAAGACGAACAAACGATAGCAATGTCAGCACACTGCCATCTTTAGAGATCACCAAAGACTCTGAATCCACGATAGCTGCGGTAAGCAGCCAAGAAAAGCAGGTCGCAGAGAAGAAGCCAGTAAAAGGATTCAACGATTCGGTTCTCAATAGAGATACCGAAGATCCAGTTGAACTGTTGAGTAATCCGGACAATCTTGATAGTGATTCAATTCGTCAACTCCACAACGGTCTTCTCGAAGTGAACGGAGAAGAGAACCCATTCGACTCACTAAGCGGTGAGGAGAGAAGAGCAGTGGATGATACTATATACAGAGCTTTCGGTGAGGAACGCGGGCAACAGCTAATAAAAAAAGCAGAAGCCCCTACAATTCTCAACCAGGAACAGTGGACGGGATTGCAGCTCAACAGGAAATACAATGATGCTCGCCAAATACTGTCCGCCAATGGAGAAACCCTCCCGCAAGAGAGCGTTGCATTCATAAAAGGGCTGAGAGCAGGAAATCTCTCAGAAGGGGATA
Source organism: bacterium (assembly GCA_030431355.1). The sequence goes on along the minus strand of JAUIJG010000345.1, from coordinate 3,654 downwards.
GAGAAAAGGTAGAAAATACAATAGTGAGCGCTTATGGCGAAGAAAGAGGTCAGGAGCTTCTAGATACAGCCTACGGTGAACCACAACCCCTGGATTATTCTGCCGACAGGCTGCAGATACTCTACCTTCACTCCAGGGATAGAATCAGGCATGGAGTTCCTGCCGACGCTCCCTGGGAGAAGTAAAATTATAGGTCTAACCTTGATTCACTCTGCTAGTATATGGCTTCATAGCATACAGACAGAGAATTGAGATTCAGGATCAAATGTCTAGAATTCTAATTGTAGAAGATGAAAAAGAACTGGCAGATAGCCTGAGTCAATTTTTGAAGAATCAGAACCATGTTACTGAAGTAGTCTCCACTGCCGGTGATGCGAAGTTTAGACTGGCAACGTATAACTACGATGTCATAATTCTGGATATCGGATTGCCTGATGATACTGGACTGTCGGTGCTCAGACAATATCGCTCTGATGGTGGGCAAACGCCTGTCATATTCCTAACAGGAAGGTCGGAGATAACTGACAAAGAAGAAGGCTTGGATTGCGGCGCCGATGACTACATGACCAAACCTTACGATGTCAGAGAGTTGGCGGCCAGAGTCAGAGCAATTCTTCGAAGACCGAAAGAAGTGAAAGGAAGCAAAGTCTCTGTGGGGAATCTTGAGCTAGATACCAAATATATAAAAGCAACTCTTAGTGGACAAGAGATCGACCTTGCTCCCATAGAATTTTCCCTTTTAGCTTTCTTCATGAGGCATCCGGACGAGCATTTTACATCACAAGTTCTCATGGATAGAGTCTGGTCTTCAGAGTCTGAATCCTCCACCGACGTGGTCAGAGTTCACATAAACAAGCTAAGGAAGAAGCTATCGGCAGATTCAGGAAAACAGGTAATTAAAACAATGAGAGGACTGGGGTACTATCTTGATAGTAAAACCCTGGACTAAAAAGACAATTGCATTATGGTCGAAAATTCTGACTCAACTGAAAAGCTAAATCGAGTAATCGAGCAACAAAAGGTTGCCCTGAGGAATTTGGAGAAGTCCTTGCTCGAGAGTGAAACCACCATGAGGACCCTGGTCTCGAGGCTACCTCTAGGATTGGTTGTATTAAATCAAGAATTCAAAATTGAAGCTGTGAACAATAGAGTTGTTGAGATTTTCGAATACTCAACCGGTGAACTGTCAGGCTCCGACTACAAACTTTTGTTTCCCAGGGTCGCTTCCATAACAGAGCTTCAACCGAATGAAGAGATTTTGACCCATACAAAATCAGGCAAACCAAGATATCTAAACCTTTCTATTAACAGCGCTCGCATCAAGAATGAGCCAAAATTTTTCGTGCATATCATTGATACCACTGAAAAGCACAAACTAGAGCAGCTTAAAAGAGATTTCGTGAACATGCTCAGCCACGATCTGCGTTCTCCTATCTCTTCCTTGCAGATTCTACTAACCATGCTTGAAGACGGTGATTTCGGAGTACTAGAAAGGGACGGCGAACAAAGGGTATCGGCAGCTAAACGAAACACGGAGCGGTTGATCAAAATGATTACTGAGCTGCTGGATCTGGAAAAGATGGAAGAAGGACTGTTTAAACTGGAGAAAACGGAGTGCTCTTTTTCAGCCATTGTAGATGGTGCCATAGACGATGTTTTCGAACTCTGCGATTCGAAAGATCTAAGCATAGAATCTAGTTTAGGCGAATTCACTGCGGTTTGTGATCCGGACCAGATCAGAAGAGTAGTGGTAAATATTCTCACCAACTCGATAAAGTTTGCTCCGGAGACTACTACGATTTCTGTTCAGGTCCAAGATTTAAAAGATGCCTTAGTAGTATTGATCAAAGACAAGGGTCCGGGAATTCCTGAAGACAAACAAGACTCAATCTTCAACAGGTTTCAGCAAGTGGAAGACAAGAAAAATGTCGGAACTGGCTTGGGTCTAGCCATCTGCAAAGCGATTGTGGAAGCTCACGGCGGAAGCATCGGCGTCCGAAGTAAAATCGGAGAAGGCAGTGAATTTTGGTTTTCTGTTCCGGCAACTCAAACCTTCCGCGATCTCAATACGGCATAAATTCTCTTACTCTTCTCTCCTTGAACGAAGAAAACAACCGACTTGCGCGCCTTGTTCATGACCTTCAGTCGAAATTTCACCGGAGACTTTGTACCTCCATTAACCGGGCCGAGATCAACAAGCTTGGTCAGCACAGAACAATGAGTTAGAACCCTATTGGCGTTTTCACCTCGCATAACTTTAGTGGTCACTTCATTTAATACCACCGCAGCAAACAACCTTTGTCCCTCGCTTTCTATAGACTCCGGTAAATTTGATACGGAGAGAGAAAGGTTGATACTGCCATCATTTTGGCTTCCCGCTTTGCTCAGGGAAATACTACCCTTCTTAGACTTCCTCGCCCTGGCGATAACCTCTTCAAGGGCAGCTCTATTATTGCCGACTGCCTCCAGATGCCCATCCACAACAACCTGGGGGGTATAGACTCCCGATCTTCCCAGAGATCTGGAGTACGAATACTGCCTGTTGGTATTACTCTTTGATGCGTATGGGTCCGGCCATCCCAGCCTATTCCAATAATCAACATGCTCCGAAATCAGAACAAGCTCACCGGCTCTCTCTTTTGCTAGAGAGCCGACCAACCGCTCTGCCGGTGGACAACTTGAACATCCTTCCGAAGTAAACAATTCAAGCAGAACAGGCTCTGCTTGCGCTGGCTGAGTCAAGCTCAGGCTAATCACCAGCGAGAAAACAATCCCGATGCTCAACAAAATAATGAATCTACCCATGAGCCTCCCTGAAACCTGCTGTTATGCCCGCACGGCATTGGAAATCTACGCAAGTTTGTTGTGATCGTACTCCAAACACAAGAAATAATAGAAAAGAGCCAATGAACCAGTCTATCAATTTCTGAGAGAAACTTGATATTCACACAGCGTTCATGAATCAGACAGATAGTAGTCCGATAGGCTAGAATATCAAGTTCTCAAAATCACAGAGAAAGGTCAGGAACACCATGCCATTCAGATCAATCACAGCTACACTCTCCCCGATAGTATTTGCAGCAGTCTATCTCCTCGGAAACGCGGACTGCCAGGCCAAAGATTCAACAAGCTCATATAAGCCTATCTCTACTTATGACGCTATGCATCAAGGCAAGAGCGATAGTGAGTCTAGAATGCTGCTACTACAATCCCAGGCGGCGTTGAGAAACGAAGACTTAGAAAGAGCGATAAAGTTTGGTAGAAGAGCGGTGAATGCGGATCAAAATGATTTGGACGCAAGGGCGGCTTACGGCAATGCACTTTCAACCTTTCTTAGACTAAGGGAAAAAACCGATAAGAACTACCCAAGCGTTAGAAACGAGGCGATAAAAACCTGGTTGCTAATCTATAGAAATGTGGTGGGCGAAGAGTCAGGCACCACATACAAGGGTATAGGAATTCCACTGGCAGGCACATTCTTTGCCGATAGCGATCGTGTCGGTCTCGCGAAAGACAGGTTAACTGAGATATGCGGTCGGACGCCCAAATTCTGGGAGACTAACAAAAAGTATCTGAAGAAAGTTCTGGAACCGGAAGTTCAGGTAGAAGGAACAATACTTTCATCGGTCAACGAGCCGGAAAAGGATTCAGAAC
>JAUIJG010000344.1 GCA_030431355.1 bacterium | reverse complement strand
TGACGGTGCCGGACTATTTAGATTCGCCGAACTCTCCGATCGAATAATCGGTGCGGTAATTCTCACCCCAGTGATTCAAAACGGTGAGACTGTGAAATTGCCGGGCATGAAAAAACCGAAACGGCAAGTCAATGAAAAGATTGGCGAAATACCTGAATGTGTTGAGGACTCCATGAGCTACGGCGCCGTCCTGAACAAATTCAGACCCAAGATTGAAAAGCTATTGGCGGAAAAACTCATGCGCTAGAGCGCTCAAACACAAAAGGAGGTGAACTGAGACTTTCAGCCAAGATTTATTAGGCATTCGGTGTACTCAAAATCCCCCGGCGTATGGGCGGAAAAGCTGTTCAGACACATGACACTATATACAATGCACTACACCGAACCCGAAATCAGCCCATCCATGACGACGCACTCTACAGGATAGATGCGAACCGGAAGAGTTGGGCGCAATTGGGAGAAGGAATGTCGGCTAGCTTCCTCTCCAATTACTAAGATTAAGAACTTCTTGCAGATTGCGACGAGGCGACGGTGGAGCCAACCATATTGTTGGCGGGACTTCCATCCTTCGCGCCTCCCAGAGCAAACGCGATGGAGTACACATCATCCACAATCGAGGCAAGTTCCTCCGGAGAGATAGCCTGCTTAGCGTCGCTGATGGACTTCTCGGGAGTCGTGTGAGTCTCAAGCAGCAAACCATCAGCACCGCATGCAATGGCAGCCCTGGACATTGGCTTTACTAATTTGCGCAAACCGGTGGCATGGCTTGGGTCGACAACCACAGGCAGTCCGGAAAGAGATTTGATTAACGGAACAGCGCTCAGATCAAGTGTATTTCTCAGACGCGTCTCGAAAGTACGAATCCCTCTCTCGCAGAGGATCACATTTTCATTGCCTTCTTTGAGAATATACTCAGCAGCAAATAGAAACTCATCTATGGTGGCGGACATTCCCCGCTTCAATAAAACCGGCAACCGCTGTTTTCCAACTTCCCGGAGAAGCTCGTAGTTATACATGTTTCTCGTGCCGATCTGAAGAATATCGGCATATTCGGAAACCAGAAAGACCATATCCGTGGACATCACCTCAGTAATTACGGGAAGAGCCGTAATACGGCCGGCTTCTTTCAAATACTCCAGACCCTCTTTCCTCAGCCCCTGAAATTCGTAGGGGCTGGTACGAGGCTTGAAGGCTCCGGCTCTCAGGACTCTGGCACCTGATGCTTTAACCTGTTTGGCGATCTCGAGTATCTGCTCTCTGGACTCCACCGAACAGGGACCGGCCATAACCAGGGGAATCTGCCCCTGTCCTATGTAAGTCTTTTCTCCTTCCCCAAAGCTCGATTGAATGGTGACCACTCTCTCGTGAACATCACTTACCAGAGGGAAACCTTCCTCCAGACGGACAACTTTCTCGACTCCTTCGATATTGGAGAACTTGAGCGGTGACTGAGACCGTACATCTTCTTTCACAACCACCATACTGTGATGGGAAGAGCGTACTAACTGTCCTGAGTATCCAAGATCACCAAGGACCTGCAGCACTTTCTGCTCTTGTTTTTCATCAAGTTTTTGGTTCAGTATCAGTATCAACGGAGACTTCCTTTTCCGAATTCCAAAATGTAGGCCGTTTTTATAGAGAGTTCTGAAAGAGTGCCCTGAAGTAAGACTTGACAATCGTGGTAGAAAGCCCACCAGAGCGCTTTGCCTATGAATCATTGCATATTTTGTCAAGGTGCTTGATTAGATATGGTCCTGAATTCAATGTCTCTTCCCTATAATTTTTAGCACTCCACAAGAAGAGCCGCCCGCCAGCACCCATTTTTTTAATGAAACACCTGGGCTGAATCAAAGGTCCACCGGTATTCAAGGGGTAAACGACTGTAAAGAGAATACCCTTCCGTTTCAAGGGAAAGAGGCTTATCTAGCCGGAGTAAGTAGAAGAGAGAATGGGGAAATGAGAATAAATGCTGCAGGCATAGTAAGCTTAAGTGTCTTTACAGATAGATGTACTTACAGATTGTCCGTGTCGATAGCAAGTGAATCAGAATAGATCCGATCCTCCCAATAGAAAAAGTATAGAAAACAGCCAGGATTCGAGTCCAAAGCACCAATCGGGCATTTCTGCCGTGGGAGCGCTGGTGGAGCCAAACCCGGCTGTCGCCTCTCCTGGACTGGACAAAATAGGGCTTCTATTCGACAAAGGATGGTGGAAAGCCACCCTTGATCAGATTTGGATTTTCAGAGCACTCACGCTGAAACCAGCGATTCTAGTAACTCTTGGGGAGATCTGTTCACTAATTAGCCTTTATCTGTCTTACTCCGATTTGTACCAGTTGTCAGCCTCAGGTACACCCATTAACGGCTTGGGAGAGCTAGGTTTCATATTTCTAAAGGCGATTGTCGTGATGCTTTTGTTCGGCGGAGCGGCCCTGGTCCTTACCTGCTGGGGTGCCGGGCTCTGGTTTGTCACCCTGACCGGATTCTGTCGTTCATACCTTACTACCTATGAAACTCCTCCAGGGGAAGAGGCACTGCTTTCGAATCAGAAGAAAGCTGTGGACTACATTTTGACGAAGAAAATGACTCTTCTGATTACCTGGATCTTCTACTCTCTGATAATGATTATTCCGATGGTAGTATTCGGTGTCTCACTCTTTTTCGTGCTTATCTCAATTCCAAATATATTGCCCTATCCAGTTCCGTTTACTCCTCTAATGATTGGAGCGAGCGGATTCGTCTGCTTCGTAACATTGTTGATCCTCACAAACCTGGGGCTTTTGACTATGCCACTATCTGCAGTATCCAATCTAACCGGAAGAGAAATTGCCACCGGAGCCTTCATGATGACATTTAAGGCTCTGCCTGCCATCACAGTTTGTTCAGTGTTGGCCATAGTTCTCAGCCTGGTGATGTCTATACCCGACATTGCTCTGATCTCTTTCAACAATATCGACAAAACTCCCAGCAACTATTTGATGCAAGCCTTATTAAGGATAGTCTTCGCCCTCTTCCATGGAGCCGCTTCTATCTTCATTCTGCCGCTTTGCCTGGCGCTGCCCTGCGAGCTTCTAAGAAATAGGTCCCGACAATGAACGGAACTTCCTCATTAGTTAAGGTCGTGAACGATCCCTATGACAGAATCGATTCCTGCTTCAGTGCAATAAAAAACTCCAGGCAGTCTGCTTTCATACTTTGCCTGGGCAGTACCATGACCAGTGATATCGAAGGCATTTCGGCAGCTGGTGCGACTGCGGCTGATCGGCGCCTCACTCCTCGATATGACGCTGAAGCGTTGGTGCTGGGAAAAACAGCGGACGGAAGCAACATACCCGTTTCGCCAGTGGGTATTGCATCACCGGTAGTATTAACCCGCGCTTGCCTGCGAATTCTGGAGAGCAATAAAACAATAGTCGACTGCGGAACCTTTGCGCCACCACGAATTGACTCCATACAAGCCGGCTCTTTACCAGCCCAATGTGTCTCCAGCGGAAACGCCCTCCCTCTCGATCACGTCTACGACCTCTTCGAAAGAGGGCTGAAGATTGGCAGAGATGCCAGCGAAAACAATGACCTGGTGGTGGTGGGTGAATGTGTTCCGGGAGGTACGACCACGGCGATGGCTGTACTGACTGGCATGGGCAACTCGATAGCAAGCCTTGTTTCAAGCAGCATTCCCGAGGGTGGAAAAGGGAATGGATTCGAGAGAAGAATCATGCTCGTCAATGAAGGACTTGAAATGGCTGGCCTTGGAAAAGGCAAAACCAAAGAGCAGGAGCCCGATCCTTTTGTGCTTCTTTCCAAAGTGGGCGATCCCATGCAGCCAGTAGCCGCTGGTATCGCAATCGGTGCAGCCTCAAAAGCTTCTGTTGTACTGGCGGGAGGTAGCCAGATGCTTGCCGTGCACAATATAGCAGCAAAAATGGCTTCCGGATTGAAAGATGCAGGCTTAAAAAGCGCTTTTCTAAACAGCGGATTGGTGATCACTACCAGATGGGTAGCCTATGATCCAAGCGCAGATACACCGGCACTGGCTAAAATTCTGGATATTCCCATGGCATGCACAACTTTTCAACTCAAAAATTCCAGACACCCCGGACTGAGAGCTTACGAAGAAGGTCACGTAAAGGAAGGCGTGGGTGCGGGTGCCACCATTGCGCTGGCGCATATGACAAGAGACAAAGACGAAGCAAGTCTTCTTCATGCTATCGAAGAGACTTACCAGGAGCTGGTAGACAATAATTCGATAAAATGAATTGAGGACGAGCGTTAGATAGACGCAAACTATTACTTTTAATCATAAAATCAAGAGCATGTTGTCCTGACCGATCCAGAAACTCAGGTCAACCATATGGTTTTGAGAAGCGTACCGAATTCGGTACGCTTCTCAAAACAAAAGAAGAAAAACCGGAAAAAGCTTTTCCCTATTACATTTTTGGAAAGATTCAAGCTCCCGAACCAAAACAATTTGTCTCTTGACGAAACTTGCTAAATCGCGACTAGAGCACAAAATCTAGTCAGTCTTAACCGGATCATCAAGGCAAATACTATTCGGTCCTTTGTCCTTAGCCTTCTGCAATGCTACTTTCGCATCCCGCAAAATGGTTTCAGGATTCAGGTCCTCTAAATTGAACATAGCACAACCGACTGAGACAGTTACCTTCGGTCCGGCCCCTGCTCCATCAGCCGAGAATGAATGCTCTTCTATTGTCGCTCTTACTTTTTCTGCAAGAACTGTAGCGCCCTGGCCGTCAGTATTAGGCAAGACCACAGCAAACTCATCCCCACTGTATCTTGCTACCAGGTCACTCGACCTTGTGATATTTAAAATACGATTTGCTACCGATGTCAGAACGAAGTCACCAATATCAGTACCAAACTCTTCATTGATTTTCGCCAGGCCGTCTATATCAACTATGGCTAAACCGACCGGCAAGCGTTGCCGAAAGGAGAACAAAAGCTGCTGCTGAAGAAAACCGATCAAGAATTCAAGATTATACAAACCAGTCAGAGAATCAGCAGAAGCACTGAAGCTAGCTTGTTTCTCCAGATCCGCTATCCTTTCTTTGGCGATCAGAAGCGAATAGATGTTTGCAAGATCGTTGCCTAGACCCTCATAGAATCTCAGAAGGTTGGGTTCGAAACCTGACTTATCGCAAGTCCCTATCACAAGCGCGCCGAGAAAACCCTCTGAAGAATAGAGTGGGAATACTTCGACATTTTCAAGTCCTTTGCGACCTTTACTATCCGCATTGGAAGCGATAGAAAAATCCAACTCCCCATTGATAACGATATCTTCCATGATGGAAGCTTCGATAGTATCTAACTTAGTGGCTTTTACGTTATCACTGATCTTTATAACGCCCCAGGGAGAGGCGCTATTCAATATAATTCCTACCGCGTCGACAGGCGCCAGAGCCTCTGCAAGGCGGAAAAAGCTATCCATGAACTCTCTACGGGAGGTAGTGGCCACGGACAACATCCGAATAACACCTGTCACCAGTCTCGCTGTCAAGAGATCGTCAAGCAGTGAACCGTAACTGCTTAAAACATTCTTTGAGGCCAGGTCGTCTTCGAAATAACCGCTGGCATTCTCCGGATCCCAGCCCATTTCCTGGGAAAGAGAAATAAGGTTTGAAACCATTCCAGCAAGAGCATCTTTTTCTTTTTTGAAAGTATCGGCATC